>NZ_JBRREA010000002.1:0-182185 GCF_056759975.1 Stenotrophomonas sp. STEN031 | reverse complement strand
TGTCGGGCGGGTACCCTAACCCGCCCCGGGGGCCGTCGGCGTTTGCTTGCCCCATCGCCCGCGGGTGCGCTTCGATTACCCGGGCTACGGGGGATGCGGACTACCCGATAACGAAAAAGCCCGGGATCGCTCCCGGGCTTTGGCTTCCTTCACCGCAGGCAACTCAGCCGCGCTTGGCCTTCTTCTCCGCGTTCAGCTTGCTGTGGCGCATGCCATACAGGAAGTAGATGACGAAGCCGGTCACCGTCCAGATACCCATCAGCATCCAGTTGTGCAGGGTCATCGCGGTCAGCAGGCCGATGCAGCTCAGCACGCCCAGGCTGCAGATCAGCCAAGCCATCGGGATGCGGAACGGACGCGGCAGGTCCGGCTGGGTGCGGCGCAGGACCAGCACGCCGGCGCAGACCGCGGCAAAGGCGATCAGCGTGCCCATCGAGGTCAGCTCGCCCAGGATATCCAGCGGGAACAGCGCCGCCAGCAGGGCGATGCCGATGCCGGTGATCACGGTGTTGATATGCGGCGTGCGGTACTTGGGGTGGATCTTGGTGAACACCGGCGGCAGCAGGCCATCGCGGCCCATGATCATGAAGATGCGCGGCTGGCCGATCACCATCACCAGCACCACCGAGGCCAGGCCGATCAGGGCGCCAACCTCGACGATGATGCGCAACCAGTCCAGCTGCGGGTGGGCGGCAACCGCGGTGACCACCGGCTCGGCAGTGCCCAGCAGGCGGTAGGGCACCAGGCCGGTCATCACTGCCGCCATGGCGATGTACAGCACAGTGCAGATGACCAGCGACAGCAGCATGCCGATCGGCAGGTCACGCTGCGGGCGGTGCGACTCCTGTGCCGCCACCGACACCGCTTCAAAGCCGATGTAGGCGAAGAACACCATGGCCGCGCCACGCAGCACGCCCTCGAAACCATACTTGCCAGGGCCTTCGTTGGCGGGGATGAACGGGGTCCAGTTGCTGGTGTCCACGTACTTCCAGCCAGCGACGATCACCAGGATGATCAGGCCGGTCTTCAGCACCACCATGGCCATGTTCATTGCCGAGGATTTACTGATGCCCACGTAGCACAGCCAGGTCAGCAGCAGCACCAGGATCGCCGCCGGGATGTTGGCAATGGCGCCGGTGGGCTTGAGCTGCGCATCCAGCGGTGCATTGACCAGTGCCGCCGGCAGGTGGATGTCGAAGTGATTGAGGAAACTGAGGAAGTAGCCGGTCCAGCTGACCGCCACCGCCGAGGCCGATACGCCGTATTCCAGCACCAGCATCCAGCCGATGAACCAGGCCGACAGCTCGCCGAAGGTGGCGTAGGTATAGGTGTAGGCGCTGCCGGAAACCGGCACCATCGAGGCGAACTCGGCATAGGCCAGGGCGCAGAAGGCGCAGCATACGGCCGCCAGCACGAAAGACAGCATGATGGCCGGGCCGGCATGGTTGGCCGCGGCCTGGCCGGTGATGACGAAGATGCCGCCACCGATCACCGCGCCGATGCCCAGCGCGGTCAGCCCCCAGGGGCCGAGGGTTCGGCGCAGGCTCAGGCCATTGGCTTCCTCGTGTGCGGCGTGCGGATGTTTGGTGGCCCAGAGTTGCTTGAACATGTTTCGGGTCTTCGCTCATCGGTGCGCGGCAGGCGCGCAAAAGAAAACCGGCGCGCAGGGCGCCGGTCAGGGCGTGGATCAGGCTTGCTTGTTCAGCTTGCTGTTACGGATGCCGTAGCCGAAATAAATGAACAGGCCCAGCACGGTCCAGCCAACAAACAGGTGCCAATGCACCACGAAGGCCTGCATGAACAAGGCCAGGCAGGCCAGCGCGCCCAACGGGCAGATCAGCCATGCGGCGGGGACCTTGAACGGGCGCACGATGTCCGGCTTGGTACGGCGCAGCACCAGCACGCCGATGCAGACCGTTGCGAAGGCCAGCAGGGTGCCCATCGAGACCAGTTCACCCAGCACGTTCAGCGGCACCAGCCCGGCCAGTGCGCCGGCCAGTACGCCGACCACCAAGGTGCTGATGTAAGGCGTGCGGAAGCGCGGATGGACCTTGCCGAACATCTTCGGCAACAGGCCGTCGCGGGAGATGGTGTAGGCGATGCGCGACTGCCCCATCATCATCACCAGCACCACCGAGGACAGGCCGGCGATGGCGCCGATCTCGACTGCGGTCTTGAGCCAGGACAGGCTCGGGTAGGCCTCCAGCGCGGTGGCCACCGGCTTGTCGGTGCCCAGCAGGTTGTAGGGCAGCATGCCGGTCAGGACCGCGCAGACCACGATATAGACCAGGGTGCAGACCGCCAGCGAGCCGAGCAGGCCGATCGGCATGTTCTTCTGCGGGTCCTTGGTCTCACCGGCCGCGGTGGAGACCGCATCGAAGCCGATATAGGCAAAGAACACGATGGTGGCTGCGCGGAACACGCCGCTCCAGCCGAACTCGCCAAAAGTGCCGGTATTCTGCGGGATGAAGGGCTGCCAGTTGGCCGGGTCGATGTACTGGATGCCGAAGCCGACGAACAGGCAGATCACGGTGATCTTGATCGCCACGATCACGGCGTTGACGAAGGTGGACTGGGTGACGCCGACATACAGCAGGCCGGTGATGGCCGCCACGATCAATACCGCAGGCAGATTGAACAGTTTGCCGGAGCTGACGAACTCGCTGCCGGTCCAGGCCAGTGGTGCCGCCGACAGCGCGTCGGGGAAGGGCATATGCAGCGTGGTGGTGATGAAGCTGATCAGGTAGGCCGACCAGCCCACCGCCACCGAGGCGGAGGCGAACAGGTATTCCAGCACCAGGCACCAGCCGATGAACCATGCCATGCCTTCGCCCAGGGTGGCGTAGGAATAGGAGTAGGCGCTGCCGGAGACCGGCATCATCGCGGCGAACTCGGCGTAGCACAGGCCGGCCAGGGCGCAGGCGATGCCGGCGAAGACGAAGGACAGCATCACCGCCGGCCCGGCGTGGTTGGCCGCAGCCTGGCCGGTCAGCACGAAGATGCCGGCGCCGATCACCGCGCCGATACCCAGCAGGATCAGGTGCCGGGCTGTGAGGGTGCGCTTGAGTGTGGCTTCGCCCTGCAGGCTGCCTTCGATCGGTTCGCCGGCATCGACATGTGCGGCCGGTTCGACCGGTTTGACCCTCAACAGTGTTTTAAGCATTCCGCAAATTCCCGAGCTGTGTATTGGCCCGAACGCACGGGGGCGACGGGGCCGTTTGTTTGGCGACGCAAGCTGAACGGTCGGCAACCACCCTACCTTGCCAAAGGTGGAGAAACTCGACAAGCGCAACTGCAACATGGACAGCGATAATGGCCGCCGGATTGAAAAGATGGGATGTGCTTACAGTCATGCTTGCAGAGGATCGGCAATTGCATCAGGCAGTTACGGACTATTCCCAGCGACATCGGGAACATGATGAACTGGCACGGGAATTTCTTACCCTGCTTGACGAGGGGGGAGTGGACCCATTCACCCGCGAACGGTTGGCTGGGCACTTCACCGGCAGCGCCTGGTTGGTCAGTGCCGATGGCGACCGCGCCTTGCTGACCCACCACCGCAAACTGCAGCGTTGGTTGCAACCGGGAGGCCATGCTGACGGCGACCACGATCTTGCGGCGGTGGCGCTGCGCGAGGCCGAGGAAGAGTCGGGCCTGCAGGGGCTGGCGCTGGCGTCAAGGGCGATCTTTGATCTGGACAAGCATTGGATTCCCGAGCGCAGGGAAGTGCCGGGGCATTGGCACTATGACGTGCGCTATGTAGTGATGGCCGGTGGCGACGAGCGGTTCGTGGTCAGCGAGGAATCGCTGGAGTTGGCGTGGCGGTCGGTGGCCGAGATCGCCAATGACCAGGATGAATCCATGCGGCGGATGGCAAGCCGGTGGCTGCAGAGATAGAACGGGCATGTGGGAGCGGCGTCAGCCGCGAAGCAGGCAGCGACCGATCGCCGGTAATGCTCCCACAACCTGGAAATCCATCAGCTTCGCGGCTGATGCCGCTCCCACAATATCCCTGACGGGACCGGTAGAGCCCCTGCCGAGCATGGCTCGGCACTACAGCGCCCTCCCTTTCGCGTAGCGAAGGGGAGGGTTGGGGAGGGGTTGGTTTTGACGTTGCCAGGAGAGCCCCTGCCGAGCATGGCTCGGCACTACCGGGGGCGTTAGTACAGGATGCGGGTGCGCAGGGTGCCCTGGATCGCTGCCAGCTCCTCGCGGATGGCCGCGGCCTGTTCCTCGGTGGCGCTGATGTCGATCACCACGTAGCCGACCTTGGGGTCGGTGCGCAGGAACTGGCCGTCGATGTTCAGGTTGTGGCGTGAGAAGATCTCGTTGATCTTGGACAGCACGCCCGGCACGTTGCGGTGGATGTGCAGCAGGCGCAGGCTCTGTTCGTGTTCGGGCAGGGTCACTTCCGGGAAGTTGACCGCCGACAGGGTGGAGCCGTTGTCGCTGTAGCGCACCAGCTTGGCGGCCACTTCCACGCCGATGTTTTCCTGCGCTTCCAGGGTGGAGCCGCCCACATGCGGGGTCAGGATCACGTTGTCATGCGCGGACAGCGGGGATTCGAACAGGTCGCCATTGCCCTTGGGTTCAACCGGGAACACGTCCACCGCGGCGCCGCCCAGATGGCCCGAACGCAGCGCCGCATCCAGTGCGTCGATATCGACGACAGTGCCGCGCGCTGCATTGATCAGGTGCGCGCCCTTCTTCATCTTGCCCAGCTGTTCGGCGCCGATCATCCACTGCGTGGAGCCGTTCTCCGGCACATGCAGGGTGACCACGTCCGAGCGCGCCAGCAGGTCGTCCATGCTGATGGCCGGGTGTGCATTGCCCAACGACAGCTTGGTTTCGATGTCGTGGAAGATCACGTGCATGCCCAGTGCCTCGGCCAGTACGCCGACCTGGGTGCCAATGTGGCCGTAGCCAATGATGCCCAGGGTCTTGCCGCGTACTTCATGGCTGCCCGCGGCCGACTTGGACCAGCCGCCGCGGTGGCATTCGGCGTTCTTCTGCGGGATGCCGCGGGTCAGCATGATCGCCTCGGCAATCACCAGTTCGGCGACCGAACGGGTGTTGGAGTAGGGCGCGTTGAAGACCGGGATGCCGGCAAGCTCGGCGGCTTCAAGGTCGACCTGGTTGGTGCCGATGCAGAAGCAGCCGACCGCGATGAGGCGCTTGGCTTCGGCCAGCACCTCGGCGCTGAGATGGGTGCGTGAGCGGATGCCGACGATGTGGGCTTCGGCGATACGCGCCTTCAACTCCTCTTCCGGCAGTGACTTGCTGTACAGCTCGATCTGCGAGTAACCGGCCGCCTTGAAGACGTCCACGGCGGTCTGGCTGACCCCCTCAAGCAACAAAACGCGGATGTCCTGCTTCGGGAACGAGGTCTTCTTGGGCGACATGTCGTGTACGGCGGCGAAGGTGGGTAGGTCGCCAACTATGCCAGATCGGCGCGCCGATTTGTGCGCTGCGCAACGCGGCAAGGCCTTGATGGTAAAAGGTTTCATATGAAATCCACGGCGCGCGTGAGGCCTCACTACGGACACTGGACGGCACGCGGCCGGGCTGTCACGCTTGGCGGCTTTCACGCCGCCGAAACACCGCCATGACCGATCCGCGCCTGGAAACCCTGTTGCAGTCCTGCCCCGAGCTGCGTCTGAAGACCGACGCTGGCGACCTGGAGCACTACGGCCGCGATTGGACCCGGCGCTGGACGCCGGCGCCGCTGGCCATCACCCTGCCGGGCAGTGTGGAAGAGGTACAGGCGGTGATGCGCTGGGCCAACGAACACAAGGTGGCCGTGGTGCCCTCCGGTGGCCGCACCGGCCTGTCCGGTGGCGCGGTGGCTGCCAATGGCGAGCTGGTGCTCAGCCTGGAGCGCATGAACAAGGCGCTGGCGTTCGATGCGGTGGACCGCACCCTGGTGGTGCAGGCCGGCATGCCGCTGGAAGCACTGCACAACGCCGCCAAGGAACATGGGCTGATCTATCCGGTGGATTTCGCCGCGCGCGGTTCGTGTTCGATCGGCGGCAACGTCGCCACCAATGCAGGCGGCATCCGGGTGATCCGTTACGGCAACACCCGCGAATGGATCGCCGGGCTCAAGGTGGTTACTGGCAATGGTGAGCTGCTCGAGCTCAACAAGGGCTTGATCAAGAATTCCAGCGGTTACGACTTCCGCCAGCTGATGATCGGTTCGGAAGGCACGTTGGGCATCGTGGTCGAGGCCACCGTGCGCCTGACCGACCCGCCGCCGGCCACCAATGTGATGGTGTTGGCGCTGCCGTCTTTCGAAGTGCTGATGCAGGTGTTTGCCGCCTTCCGCGAGCGGCTGCAGCTGGAGGCCTTCGAGTTTTTCACCGATCTGGCGGTCAAGCACGTCACCGCGCACGGTGCGCAGTATCCGTTCGAGGACATCCACCCCTACTACGTGGTGACCGAATACGCCTCCGCCGACGAGGCTGGCGAAGCCGCCGCGCTGGCGGCGTTCGAGTACTGCATGGAGCAGGGCTGGGTGCTGGATGGTGTGATCAGCACCAGCGAGGCACAGGCACAGCAGCTGTGGCGCCTGCGCGAAGGCATCACCGAGTCGGTGGCGCGCTACAAACCGTACAAGAACGACGTGTCGGTGCGGATCTCGGCGATGCCGGCGTTCCTGGCCGAGACCCAGGCGCTGATCAATGGCGCCTACCCGCATTTCGAGGTGGTCTGGTTCGGCCATATCGGCGACGGCAACCTTCATATCAATGTGCTCAAGCCCGACGACACCAGTGATGCCGAGTTCCTCAGCCAGTGCGAGCACGTGACCAAGCTGCTGGCGCAGGTGTTGCACCGCTTTGATGGCAGCATCTCGGCCGAGCATGGCATCGGTCTGGTCAAGAAGGCCTACCTGGCCAGCACCCGCAGCGACGCGGAAGTCGCGTTGATGCGTGGGGTCAAGCATGCCTTTGATACGAACTGGCTGTTGAACCCGGGCAAGCTGTTCGATCGCTGATCGATCAGCTGCGTCGGTCGGTGCCTCTGAAACGGGCGCTTACTCGCGCGGCAGTTCCAGCACGAAACGGCTGCCGCCCCCAGCGCCGCTGCCGCAGGAAACCTGGCCGCCGTGGGCATCGGCAATTGCTTTGACCACGGCCAGTCCCAACCCACTGCCGCCGCCTTGGCGCGAGCGTGAACCATCGCCGCGCATGAAAGGGTCGAAGACGTGTGGCTGCAAGGCGGCATCGATGCCGGGGCCGTTGTCCTCGATGGCCACCTGCACGTGGTCCTTGCCGTCCAGGATTGAGATCCTCACCCGGCCCGGGCTGGCGTAACGTCGCGCATTCTCCAGCAGGGCGAGCAGTGCCTGGCGCAGACGGGTGGGGTCGCAGTAAGCCGGGTGTTCGTCGCGGTGGGTTTCCAGTTCAAGTACCGAGCCCGCAGTGCGGAACGCCGGATCGACCAGGGTCATCACCGAGTGCACTTCCTGCACCACGTCGGTACGCGCGCGCCGCACGTCGAGCCGACCATTGCCGGCCAGTCCCAGTACGCGCAGATCCTCGATCAGCCGCGACAACCCTTCAACCTGCGACAACAGGCTGCGGAACTGTGCTTCGTCCGGTTGGAACACGCCGTCGGCCAGGCCTTGCAGGCGGCCGCGCAGGATGGTCAATGGTGTCCGCAGTTCGTGTGCAATCGCCGCGTGCCAGAGGGCGCGTTCGCGGTCCATATGCTGCAGGCGCGCGGCCATGGTGTTGAAGTCTTCGACCAGCAGGGCGATCTCGTCCAGCGCGTCGTCGCTGGCGCTGGCGCGCGCATCCAGATTACCGTCGGCCAGCGCGCGCACAGATTCCATCAAGGTGTTGAGCGGGGACACGATGCGATGCGTGAGCCGGATCGATGTGGCCAACGCCAGCGCCAGGCCGATGACAGTGACAATCGCCATCCAGGCCAGTTCCGGACCCGTTGGCAGCCATTCCTGCAATTCCAGTGCGTTGGCCGGATACGACTCGACCAGGATCGCGTACAGCAGGCAGGAGGAGAACGCCATCATCACGATGACGCTGATGACCATCAGCGACATCGACATGAGGATGTGTCGATTGAGCCCGGGGCGGCGCATCAGCGATCCGCCATCAGGCGATAGCCCACACCACGCACGCTGGCCGGCATGTTGGCCACGCCCACGTCGTCGAGTTTCCGGCGCAGCTTGCTGACATGGCTGTCGACGGTGCGCTCCAGCGCCTCGCTCTCGGGCAGGCATTGGTGCATCAGTTCGCTGCGGCTGAAGATGCGGGTCGGGGCCAACGCCATGCAATGCAGCAGCTTGAATTCGGTAAGCGTCAGCAGCAGCTCGTGGCTGTAGCCCTCACCCTCGACATGCACCGAATGGGTCTGTGAGTCGATCAGCAACGGGCCTGCCCGCAGGACCGTGATGGCAGGGCGCGGTGCGGCGTGCAGCGTGCGGCGCAGTACGGCACGTACCCGGGCGGCGACTTCGGCCGGGTTGAACGGCTTGACCACGTAGTCATCGGCACCCATCCGCAGTGCGGTCAGCTTGTCCAGGTCCTGGTCCAAGGCAGTGAGCATGATGATTGGCGTGTCGCTGCCCTGGCGCAGCTGCGACAGCACGCCCCAGCCATCGATACCGGGCAGCTGGACGTCCAGCAGCACCAGGTCCGGGCGCGCACTGCGATGCAGCTCGAGTGCGGTGTGGCCATCTGCTGCACGCACCACGCGCAGTTTTTCCCGCTCCAGGTAGGCGGTGATGATGTCGGCGATCTCGGCTTCGTCCTCGACGATCAGGACAAGTGCATCAGCGGAACGATTCCATTGCGCCATCATGGCGGCGGGTGGCAGTGCGGTCATTACCGGGTCGGGCCGAAAGGTTCTTGCCTCCATGCTATCTCCACATTCCCTCCATCGAAACCCCATCATCGCCCGGCACACTGCGCGCCTGCGTTCCCGCAGGCTTTCCAGTACCACCCCCAGTGATGATCATTCGATGGATTACGGCCGCCTTGTGTGCGGTGCTGCTTGTGGCCATGACGGCCTGTTCCTCACCTGAAACACCTGCGCAGGTGGTGCCCAAGGTCAGCGTGGTGACCGTGGTCGCGCAACGCGTGCAGCGCGACGACGAACTGCAGGGGCGGGTGGCAGCATTGCGCACCGCGCAGATCCGCGCGCAGGTTGGCGGCATCGTGCGCAAGCGCTTGTTCGAGCAGGGAGCCGAGGTGGCTGCAGGGCAGGCGCTGTTCCAGATCGATCCTGCGGCGTTCCGCGCCGACGTCGATTCGGCGCTGGCGGCCCTGCAACGCAGCGAGGCGGCCTTGTCGCGCAGCCGACTGCAGGCACAACGCCTGCAGGCACTGGCCGCCGCGCAGGCGGTTAGCCAGCAGCATCGCGATGATGCGACGTCTGAGTATGAGCAGGCGCGTGCTGCCGTGGCCGAAGCCAGGGCGATCCTGGCCCGCCGTCAGCTGGACCTGCGCTATGCCACTGTCAGCGCACCCATCGCCGGTCGCATCGACCAGGCCATGGTGACCGAAGGCGCATTGGTGAACGTTACCGATGCCGAACCCATGGCGCTGGTGCAGCAGATCGACCAGGTCTACGTCGATGTGCGCCAGCCAGCCTCGCAGTTGCCGGCGATGCGCCGGGATGTCGTCGATGGTGGCGCGATGCCGGTGGCGATCATCGGTGCCAATGGCCAGGTGCACAAGCAGGCCGGGCAGCTGTTGTTCTCCGGTATCAACGTCGATGCGCGTACCGGTGACGTGGTGCTGCGGGTGCTGGTCGACAATCCACGCCGTGATCTGTTGCCAGGGATGTTCGTGCGCGCGCGGGTGCCGCGTGGCAGCGCCAGCGAGCAGCCGTTGTTGCCACAGCAGGCAGTGCTGCGCAGCGCCGGTGGACAGACCTATGCCTGGGTGATCGATGGCGATGGCAAGGCGATCATCCGCACCCTTGAGCTGGATGGCAGTGTGGACCGGCAATGGATCGTGCGCAGTGGCCTGAAGCCTGGCGAGCAGGTGGTGGTGGAAGGGCAGGAGCGACTGCAGGAAGGGCGGCTGGTCGAAACCCTGCCCTGGCAGCCGGTGTCCGCGCTGGGCAAGGCCGCCGTCGCATCCCGCACCCATTGAAGGTAATCCATGGCCCGTTTCTTCATTGATCGCCCGGTATTCGCCTGGGTGCTGGCGATCTTCATCGTGTTGGCCGGTGTCCTGGCCATTCCGCAGTTGGCGGTGGAGCGCTACCCGGCGGTGGCACCCACCAGCGTCAGCATCTATGCCAGCTACCCGGGCGCCAGCCCCCAGACACTGGACGATTCGGTGGTCGGGCTGATCGAGCGCGAGCTGTCCAGCGTCAAGCACCTGCTCTATTTCGAATCCTCGGTGGATACCTCGGGCGAGGCGTCCATCACCGCCACCTTTGCCCCGGGTACCAACCCGGAGATGGCGCAGGTGGATGTGCAGAACCGGATCAAGGCGATCGAACCGCGCCTGCCGGCCAGCGTGCGGCAGAGCGGCCTGTTCGTGGAAGCGGCGGATTCCGGCTTCCTGATGCTGGTCGGGCTGAGGTCGCCGGACGGCAGCGTGGACGAAGCCCAACTGGGCGACTTCATGGCCCGCAACATCATCGACGAGCTGCGGCGCATCGACGGTGTTGGCCGGGTCCAGCTGTTCGGTGCCGAGCAGGCCATGCGGATCTGGCTGGATCCTTCGGCATTGGCTGGCTATGCACTGACGGTGGGTGATGTGGTTGCCGCCATCGAACAGCAGAACCAGAACATCGCGCCGGGCCGCATCGGTGATTCGCCCAGCGTAGCGGGCCAACGCATCACCGTCCCGCTGGTTGCCGATGGGCAGCTGAGCACGCCAGCGCAGTTCACGGGCATCGTTCTGCGCGCGCAGGACGATGGCTCGCGGGTGCTGCTGGGCGATGTGGCGCGGGTGGAGATGGGGGCACAGAGTTACGCCTGGGGTACCCGCGAGAACGGCCAGGTGGCCACCGCTGCCGGCGTCCAGTTGCGTCCCGGTGCGAATGCGGTGAGCACCTCGTCGGCCGTGCGTGCGCGCATCGCCGAGCTGCAATCACTGCTGCCGCCGGGTGTGGAAACCAGCATTCCCTTCGACACCGCGCCGTTCGTGAAGATATCCATCCAGAAGGTCCTGCAGACCTTGCTGGAGGCGATGTTGCTGGTGTTCGCGGTGATGTTCCTGTTCCTGCAGGATTGGCGTTACACCCTGGTGCCGGCTTTGGTAGCACCGATCGCGCTGCTGGGTACCTTCGCGGTGATGTTGGCGCTGGGGTTCTCGATCAACGTGTTGACCATGTTCGGAATGGTGTTGGCCATTGGCATCATCGTCGACGATGCCATCGTGGTGGTTGAAGGCGTTGAGCGGATCATGGCCGAGGAAGGGCTGGCGCCGCGCGAGGCGACGATCAAGGCGATGCGCGAGCTGACCAGTGCCGTGGTCGGCATCACCCTGGTGCTGACCGCCGTCTTCATTCCCATGGCCTTTGCCAGCGGTTCGGTGGGGGCAATCTATCGCCAGTTCACGGTGTCGATGGCGGTCGCGATCCTGATCTCGGCGGTGCTGGCATTGAGCCTGACCCCGGCGCTGTGCGCGACCCTGCTGCGTCCGCTCGCACATGAACGGCGTCAGTGGCGTTTCTTCGATGCATTCAATCGAGGATTCGCCCGCATGAGTGGGCGCTATCATCGGATGGTGGCTGCGGTGTTGCGCCGCGGTGGGCGGGTGATGGCGGTGTTCGCTGCGCTGGTGGTGGCGCTGTTGCTGGGCTTGCAATGGCTCCCCGGTGCCTTCTTGCCGGAAGAAGATCAGGGCTATTTCATCACCTCGATGCAACTGCCGGCCGAGGCCACGGCGGAACGCACCCTTGCCGTGGTACAGGCCTACGAGTCGCATATCGCTTCGCGACCCGGCATTGCTGGCAACCAGGTCATCACCGGCTACAGCTTTGCCGGCTCGGGGCCGAGTGCGGCCATGGCGTACACGATACTCAAGGACTGGGATGAGCGCGGTGGTGCAACCGCAGCTGGCGAGGTCGCTGCGACCCTGGAGGCGATGGCGACCATCCGCGAGGGCGAGGTGATCAGTGTGATGCCGCCGGCCATCGACAGCCTGGGTAACTCCTCCGGCTTCAGCCTGGCGCTGCAGGCGCGCAGTGGCCAGACCCAAGCGCAATTGCGTGCCGCCCAGAAGCAGCTGCTGACCCTGGCGCAGGCCAGCCCGCTGCTGGCCGAGGTACATGCCGATGGCCTGCCATCGGGCAGCAGCGTGCGGCTGCAGATAGATCGCGCCAAGGCCGAGGCGATGGGCGTTGGATTCACCGACATCAGCACGACCTTGTCGGTGGCCATGGGGTCGCAATATGTAAACGACTTCCCGAACGCGGGCCGCCTGCAGCAGGTGATCCTGCAGGCGGATGCGCGGTTCCGGATGGAGATCGAGGACGTGCTCCGCTTGCATGTCCGCAATGCGCACGTTGGCATGGTTGCACTTGCCGAGCTGGTCACGCCGCAATGGGAGGAGTCACCGTTGCAGTTGCAGCGCTACCTTGGGTTTCCCGCGCTGAATGTGTCCGGTGCGCCAGCCGAGGGCGTCTCGACCGGTCAGGCCATGGCCGAGATGGAACGCCTGGCGGGGCAGCTGCCGCCAGGTTTTGCATTGCAATGGACCAGCCAGTCGCTGCAGGAGAAGACATCGGGCGCACAGGCCCCTTGGCTGCTGCTGTTGTCGATGCTGGTGGTATTCCTGGTGTTGGCTGCCCTGTATGAAAGCTGGTCGATCCCGATGGCGGTGATGCTGGTGGTGCCGTTGGGGCTGCTGGGTGCGGTGGCCGCAGTACTGCTGCGGGGGATGCCCAACGACGTCTTCTTCAAGGTCGGCATGATCACGGTGATTGGCCTGTCGGCGAAGAACGCGATCCTGATTGTCGAGTTCGCGCGCCAGCTGCAGCGGCAGGGCTTTACCGCCGCGCAGGCGGCACTGCGAGCAGCGCGGATGCGTCTGCGGCCGATCCTGATGACATCCATGGCGTTTGCCCTCGGAGTGCTGCCGTTGATGCTGGCGCAGGGAGCATCGCGGGAAACCCAGCAGGCCATCGGTACCGGCGTGTTTGGCGGGATGGTGACGGCGACGGTGTTGGCGGTGTTCTTCGTGCCGGTGTTCTATGTGGTGGTGGATTCCAGCTGGCGCTGGTTGCGGCAGCGACTGCCGGGCAGGCAAGGGCCGGCCACCGCAGCGGATCATGAACGGATCTGATGGGCAGGGTGGTCGCTGGTTCCAACCAGCGGCCACGGTCGGTACTCTTGGCGTCCTTGTTCATCCGACATTGACACGCCAATGATCCGCTCGATCCTGCTCTGCGCCTTGATTGCCCTGCCGATGTCGGCATTCGCCTCCAGTTTTGCGGGCACTTCGGCCGGCTCCGCCTCGGGTGCATCGTCCAACTCTTCGGGCAGCTCTTCCGGGGACGACAAGGTGCTGCTGGATGCGCGGGAGGATGCGGCAGGTTTCGTCGCCAGCAATGGCCAGATCCGTGGCGCATGGCTGGAAGCGGCCTTGATCCAGTTGCGCGAGCGCGACGCTGCAGCGCGCGAGGCCAGCGACATGGCGCTGGCGCGGAAGATTCTGGCCCTGTGATGAATCACCGCTGGCTGCCGCCCACGCGGTGGCTGGCGATGTTGTTGCTGTTATGCGCTGCCGCACCATTGCAGGCAGCGCTGCGCATCGAACTGCGGACGCAGGCGCTGGATCCGGCGCAGCTGCAGGTCAGCCAACAGCTGATTGATGACGTACTGGCGCGCCTGCCTGCCACGATCGAGACCAATACCGCGCTGACATTGCAGTTGCGATGGCGCGCAGACCTGCCCGCGCATGTGCAGGGCAGGGCGCGGGGGCGGGAACTGGGTCTGGACGAACGCCTGTTGCATGGATTGGTGCAGGCCGGTGCCGCCCCCGCCCCCCTGCATTCCGCCCCGGCCTGGCAGCAGGCACGGGCCGCGTTGATCCATGAACTGGCACATGCCTTGGACCGCTCGCAGCATGGCGGCTGGTCGATGCAGTCACGCCTGCTGGACCTGGCCGGTTGGCAGCAGCGGCCGTTATGGCCGGGCCGCGGGCGCAATCACTTCCACCTGCGCAGCCCCGATCCCTATGAGCTGGAAAGTCCGGCCGAGTTCTTCGCGGTAAACCTTGAACACTATCTGCTGGATTCGGATTACCGCTGCCGACGTCCGCTGCTGCACGCTTGGTTTGCCGAGAATCTGGGCGAGCCACGACAGCTGGACGGGGCACACTGCGCGCAGACCCTGCCGTTCATGCAGGCCGGTGAGCAGGAAGGGCAGGCCGATCTGCTCGATCTGGATCCGGCGCGGGTCTATGAGGTCGACTACCTGCTGGCCGAAGGCAACGAGAAACTGATGAGCCGCTGGGGCCACAGCATGCTGCGGCTGGTGGTGTGCGCGCCGGGACGTGTGCCGGGGCCGGCGTGCCGAATGGACCTGCAACACCATCTGGTGCTGTCGTTCAGGGCGTTCGTGGGCGATGTGCAGATATCCAGCTGGCGTGGTTTGACCGGGGTCTATCCGTCACGCCTGTTCGTGCTGCCACTCAGTCGGGTCATCGAGGAATACACCAAGGTCGAGTTGCGCGGGGTATCGTCCACACCGTTGCGCCTGCAGCGCGGTGAGATCACCACACTGCTACAGCAGGCGGCGCGTCTGCACTGGGATTATGACGGCCGCTACTACTTCATCAGCAACAACTGCGCGGTAGAGACAGGCAAGCTGCTCAGTGATGGTGTGCCGCGGTTGGGTGCGGCCGATCTGCTGTCGATCACGCCGACAGGGCTGCTGGACGGCCTGCGGTCCAAGGCGCTGGTCGATCCGCCACGCGAGCGGACGATGGCAATGCGTGGCGGCTACTACTTCGAGTCGGCGGCCAATCATTACGCGACGGTGTTCGCGGTCGCGCGCAAGGCGCTGCCGCTGCCCGCCACCGATGTCGGGCAATGGTTGGCGCTGCCGCCTGCGCAGCGCCGGCTATGGATGCGACAGGCCGATGAGCAGGTGCTGGCCGCGATGCTGTTGCTGGAGCAGGCCGCCCGGCGACAGGCCGAGGTCGCGGCTGGCGATGTACTCAAGCGGCGCTTGCTGACACGTGGCAAGCCATTGCCTGAGCAAGACGATTTCAATGCGTTGATGGCACGGGCCGGTGCGTTGCTGGCGCCCGGAAGCCTGCTGGCGCATAGCCCCGGGTACGGCATCCCCGGTCCGGACGAGCTGGCGCAGTTGAAGGCGGATACCGCAGCGGGCACAGGGCAGGCCCAGCAACAGTGGGCCGCGTTGCACGCGGCGGCATTGGCAGCCTTGCCCGAGGCGCAGCGCGCCGACCTGGCCCAGATCGAATCGAACCTGCTGTACCTGCGCGAACGTCTGCGTTTAGGGTACGGTACGCAAACGGGGGAGGCGGCGGCGCGCGAACAGCGGCGGCCGGGTCAGTTTTCAGGAGAACGCGGTTGAGCAGCACAGAACAGCAGCAGGCGGCCGATGCAATGATGTTGGCTGGGGATGTAGTGAAATTGAGTTCCTGCGCCATCCTCCAGCTTGACCAGGACGGCCATGTGCGCAGCTGCAACGCGGGTGCTTCAACCGTCCTGGGATATGCCTGTGAGGAAATCCGCGGACGCCCCTTTTCGGTGTTGTTCAGTGCTGCGGATTCGCAGCGCGGTGCGGCCGAGCAGGCGGTGGCACGCACGCTCGAAGAGGGCATCGATCAGCTGAGCATGGCCATGGTGCGCAAGGATGGCGGGCGGTTCCGCGCATCGGTGATGCTGGAGCGGGTCGCCGATCAGCGCGGCGCACGGGTGCTGGTGCTCATCCGTGACATCACCGAGATTTTCCAGACCCAGAAGCGGGTGCGGGAGGCGCAGGAGGTAGCGTTGCGTGCGCAGCGCCTGGATGCGGTAGGCAAGCTCACCCTGGGCCTGTCGCACGACTTCAACAACCTGTTGTCGGTGATTGGCAACAGCCTGGACATGCTGTCGCTGCGCCGCTCCGGCGACGAGAGCGTGCGGCGCATTCTGGATATCGCCCATCGGGCGGTGGAACGTGGCACCCAGTTGACCCGGCAGATGCTGGCGTTCGGCCGCGGCCAAACGTTGGTGCCCCAGCTGAGCAGGGTGGATGACCTGGTCAATGCCTCGTTGGAGTTGTATCGCCGCGTTTGTGGCGAGACCATCCAGTTGAACGTGAACCTGGCCGAGAAGCTGCCGCCAATCTCGGTGGACGTTGGGCAATTGGAGGCTGCGCTGCTGAACCTGCTCAGCAATAGCCGCGATGCCATGCACGGTGTCGGCAAGGTGATGCTGTCGGCGCGGCTTGAAAGCATCATCGTGCCTTCAGGTAACGGTGAGGCTGGCCAGTTCGTCTGCATCTGCGTCGGTGACAGCGGGCCAGGGATCCAGGCGGAGCTGCAGGAGAGCGTGTTCGAACCATTCTTCACCACCAAGAGTGTCGGTGATGGCAGTGGCCTCGGGTTGAGCCAGGTCTACGGGTTTGCAGCGCAGTCCGGAGGCACGGCGACGATTGGTACCTCGGCGCTGGGCGGGGCCGCGGTGTCGCTGTATTTTCCGGTGGCAACAGACGTTGTGCGAGCGGCGTAAGCCGCGAAACCGGCTATCTGACAGGACGCCGGATCTCCATGGATCCAGGGATCTGAAGCCTTGTCTGCTTCGCGGCTTACGCCGCACCCACAACATCGTCCACGCAATGCGGCGTGCAGCCCCCTGCCATCTGGCAGGAGGCTGCAGTCAATCAGTCCGCGCGGCCGCCGAACTCACCGGTGGTGGTGTTCACCAGGATGCGTTCGCCGTTGACGATGTATTCCGGGACCATGATTTCCAGTCCGGTGCTGAGCTTGGCCGGCTTCGGGCGCTTGGTGGCGGTGCCGCCCTTCAGTTCCGGTGGGGTCTCGATCACTTCCAGGGTCACGTGCTGCGGCATCTGCACGGCGACCGGCTGGTCGTCGATGACCTGCACGTAGATGCCGGTCAGGCCTTCGGTGATGTAGCCGGCGTCATCGCCAATGACCTCGGCGTCCAGCGTGTACGGGGTGTAGTCCTCGTCATCCATGAACACGAAGGCATCGCCGTCCATGTAGGAGAAGGTGGACTGGCGGCGCAGCAGCTCGACTTCCGGCAGGTTGTCATCGGCATCGAAGCTGGCATCGAGCTTGTTGCCGCCCGGCACGCTGTACATGATGAAGCGGAAGCGGACGTTGCCGCCACGGCCCTGCGGCGAGCTGCGCTCGATGTCGCGGATCTGGTAGACGCCGTTGTTGTACTCGACGACGTTGCCTTTCTTGATGTCGTTGGCTTTCATGGATTGAGCGCTGGTATCAGGGAATCGGGATGGGAGATTCGCAAAACCAGAAGCGGGTCCCGGGGCTGATCGGGTAGCGCTTTCGCGCCGTTCCGAGTCCCCAAGCCCCGCTCCGGAGTCACTTCGGTGCCAAACGTACGGCGCCGTCGAGGCGAATAGTCTCACCGTTGAGGTAGGTATTGCCAATGATGTGGCCGACCAGGCTGGCGAAGTCGGCCGGCTGGCCCAGGCGCGACGGGAACGGGATGGAGGCAGCCAGGGATTCCTGCACATTCTGCGGCATGCCATCGACCATCGGGGTCCAGAAAACGCCGGGGGCAATGGTCAGCACGCGGATGCCGAAACGCGCCAGTTCGCGCGCCATCGGCAGGGTCATGCCGACCACGCCGCCCTTGGACGCCGAATACGCGGCCTGGCCGATCTGGCCTTCGTAGGCGGCCACCGAGGCGGTATTGATGATCACGCCGCGCTCGCCGTCGGCGTTGGCCTCGTTGTGCTGCATCAGCTCGGCGGCGGCCTTGGCCACGTTGAAGCTGCCGACCAGGTTGACCATCACCGTGGTCTGGAAGTTGGCCAGTGGCATCGCCGCTTCGCGGCCCAGCACGCGCCCGGCACCGAGGATGCCGGCGCAGTTCATCACCACGTTCAGGCCGCCCAGGAACTCACGGGCAGCGGCGAGGTTGGCGGCGACGCCGGCCTCGTCGGTGACATTGGTGGTGAAGTAGCGGGCATTGTCGGCACCCAGTTCGGCGACCGCGGCGGCGCCCTTTTCATCATTGAGGTCGAACAGGGCGACTTTGCCGCCATTGGCAACCAGGAACTGGGCGACGCCGAGGCCGAGGCCGGAGACGCCGCCGGTGATGACGGCACGAACGGAAGACAGCTGCATTGGAACAATCCTGCTGAGTGATCCGCCGATTCTAGCTGATGCCGATCCGCGGCTAACTGATGCGTGCAGACCTGTGGGGCAGGGCCTGATCCAGCGAGACCATGAGGCATTACTTCCTGTCCTCGCCGTCTAGGTAGCCCGGGTAAGCGCAGCGCACCCGGGGAACGGGATATTGGAGGGCCTGAATTTGCTGCTGCCGAGGGCCCCGGTTGCGCTGCGCTTACCCGCGCTACAGGGTCGTTGCCGGCCCCTGTCTGGCTACGACGATCAGGCGTGAGGTGTGGGGGCTGCCAGCTCAGCCCGGGTCAGTCGTCGGCTGAAGTCAGGCGGCGACAGGCCGGGGGCGAACAGGAAGCCCTGGCCAACCGGCACGCCGAGCCCAAGCAGGAACTGGCGCTGCGCTTCGGACTCGATGCCTTCGGCCACCAGTCCCAGGCCAAGGCTGCGGGCAATGCCGCAGACAGCCTCGCAGACAGCGACATCGGAGGGATTGTCGGGTACGCCACTGATGAACAGCTGGCTGAGCTTGAGGCCGTGGATGGGCAGGGTGCGCAGGTAGTTGAGCGCGCTATAGCCCTCGCCGAAGTCATCGATGGTCAATACCACGCCCATCGCGCGCAGCTCGGCAAAGGTGCGCAGGGTAGCCGGGGCATCCTCGATCAGTACCCGCTCGGTGAACTCCAGCTCCAGCGCGCTGCCGGGCAGGTGATAGTGGTCCAGCACCTCGCGCACCTGGCGGGCCAAGCGGTCGCCACTGAACTGGCGGTAGGAGACATTGATCGCCACCCGCATCAGGCCCAGGCCTTCGCGCTGCCATTCGCGGACCTGCCGGCAGGCCTGATGCAGCACCCATTCGCCGATGCGGACGATGTCGCCGGTGTTCTCCGCATGGCTGATGAAGATGTCCGGGCGCAGCTCGCCCAGTTGGCGGTTGCGCCAGCGGATCAGCGCTTCGCAGGCGATGATCTGGCCGCTGCGCAGGTCGACCTGCGGTTGGTAGACCAGCCGGAATTCGTCACGGTCCAGGGCTTTGCGCAGGCGTCGCTCGATCTGCAGGCGGTCGCGCTGGCGACGCGCCAGCTCCGGCGAGAACAGCTGCCAGCCATTGCGATCGCGCCGCTTGCATTCGTACATGGCAAGGTCGGCGTTCTGGATCAGCTGTTGCGGGCGCACGCCGTCCCTGGGCGCGCGGGCGATGCCGATGCTGGTGGTGACCGGGAACTCGTCCTTGCCGAATTGGAAGGGGGGGATGAAGGCGCGGGTGATCGCCTCGGCCAGTTTCTCCGGGCGTCCGGGCAGGTCGCGGGCGTCGCAGGTGACAACGAATTCATCGCCGCCAAAGCGTGCCAGCAAACCTTCGGTACCAATGGCGTCGGCGATGCGGCGGGTGGCTTCGATCAGCAGCAGGTCGCCGGCGTTGTGGCCAAGCACATCGTTGACGGTCTTGAAGCGGTCCAGGTCGATGTAAAGCACTGCCACTTCGGCGTGCGAGGGATTGCCCAGCCGCGCTTCGAGGTCGGTGAGTGCCGCGTCGCGGTTCATGATGCCGGTCAGGGGGTCGGTACGCGCCTGGTTCTTGAGGGTCTGCTCGGCGTGCTTGGGCTCGGTGATGTCCTGCAAGGTACCGGCGATGCGGGTGGAGGCGAGGTCGCCGGGCTCGACCTCGCCGATCATCCGTACCCAGAAGCTGTGGCCACTGGCGCGCTGGCCTTGCAGTTCCAGTTCAAAGCCGGTGTGTTGCTCGACCACCTGTTCCATTGCCTCCTGCAGTTGCAGCCGCGACAGGCTGTTCAGGCAGGCCAGCAGTTGATCCAGATCGGTTGGCGCCGATTGCTGGCCCAGGATGCGCTGCGCTTCGCCGGTGAGGTACAGGTGCTGCTGGCCACGGTCCCATTCCCAGCCACCGATATGGGCCAGCGATTGGGCGCGGTCAAACAAGGCATGGTCGCGCTTGAGTTCGGTGATGTCACTGAACAGGCAGAACACGTGGTCCGGCAGGTCGCAGCCCGCCGAGAACACCGGCACCGTGGTGATCGATATCCAGATCATCCGCCCGTTGGGGCGGTGGTACAGGCCGATGATGGTGCTGGGAATGATCCGGCCTTCGGCGAAGGCGCGGCTTACCGGCCATTGCTCGGGGCGGAGGCGCCGGCCATGCTCATCGACACTGATCCACTCGTCATTGTTCAGTGGCACCTTGGCCGGGGCAGCGCTGCCCAGGTTGAAGATGCGGTGTGCGGCAGGGTTGGCCGAGATGATGCCGAGGTGGCGATCAAACAACATCACCCCCTTGTCGATGGACTCCAGCAGCAGGCGATAGCGGGTTTCGGCCTGCCAGCGCCGGCTCAGGTCGCGGGCAACGGCAACGATGCAGTGTTCGCCATCGTGCTCGATGGTGGCCGAGTGCACTTCCACCGGGAAACGGCTGCCATCGCCGCGCATGTTGGTGACTTCCACCACATAGGTTTCGCCACGATTGAGGGTTTCCCAGACCGGCTCCAGGTGGTCGGCAGGCAGGTCCGGATTGAGCAGTTCGATGGGCTGGCCGACGATCGCTTCGCGGGTGCGGCCATAGGCCCGGACCCCGGCGCTGTTGACGTCCAGCACCACGCCGGTAGCGCTGAGGATGCTGACCGGGTCGGGTACCGCGTCGAACAGCGCGGCGTAACGGCGTTGGGCAACGCGCCGCTCGGCCATGGCCTCGGTCAAGGCCGAGCGTGCAGCCAGCAGCGCCTGTTGCAGGGCCAGTGGCAGCGGCTGCTGCAATGCATGTTCCAGTCCAGCCAGCGCGTCGACATGCGCGGCGCGATGATCGCCGTCGTCAGATACACCCAGCTGGCTGGTTCCGGTCATGACACTGTCAAAGCCCTGCCTGTCTTGCTGCCTGTCTGCCGGCCCAGTCGTTCTGCGAGCCAGTTCCCCGTAGCGGCCAACGCCGGCAGATCCACGCCGGTACGCATCCCCATGCCGTGCAGCATGTAAATAACATCTTCGCTGGCGACATTACCACTGGCGCCGCGCGCATAGGGGCAGCCGCCGGTGCCGGCCACCGCCGAGTCCACCACTCGCACGCCTTCCTCCAGGCAGCTGGCGATATTGGCCAAGGCTTGGCCATAGGTGTCATGGAAATGCACCGCCAGGGCGGTCACCGGCACTTCGGCAGCCACCGCCTGCAGCATCGCGCGGGCCTTGAGCGGGGTACCGACACCGATGGTGTCGCCCAGTGATATTTCATAGCAGCCCATGGCATGCAGGCGGGCAGCCACGCGGACCACGTCGGCCAACGGCACTTCGCCCTGGTAGGGGCAGCCCAGTACCGTGGAGACATAGCCGCGCACGCGCACGCCATCAGTCTTGGCACGGGCCAGGATCGGTTCGAAGCGCTGCAGCGACTCGTCGATGCCGGCATTGGTATTGGTGCGGTTGAACTGCTCCGATGCCGCAGTGAACACGGCAACCTCGCTGACGCCTACCGCCAGGGCACGTTCGTAACCCTGTTCGTTCGGCACCAGTACCGGGTAACTGACGCCGGGCTTGCGCTGGATACCGGTAAATACCTCGGCGGCGTCGGCCAGCTGCGGCACCCATTTCGGGCTGACGAAGCTGGTGGCTTCGATGCTGCGCAGGCCGGTAGCCGAGAGCCGGTCGATCAATTCGATCTTGTCGGCGGTGGCGACCTGCTGTTTCTCATTCTGCAGGCCGTCACGCGGGCCTACTTCGACGATGCGGACGAAATCATTCATGGAGCGGTCTTTGGCTGGAAGAGGGCGCGGGTTGGGCTGGAGCGCAGATTACTTCGCCACCCAGCGCGGGGGGCGCTTCTCAAGGAAGGCCGACAGCCCTTCGCGGCCCTCATCGGAGGCGCGCAGGGCGGCAATCAGGCCCGCATTGGCGCGGTCCAGTCCGTCGCGGTCACCCCCGGCGCCATGGACCTCGCGGACCAATACCTTGGCTGATGCGGCGGCAATCGGACCGGCCTTGCCCAGCAGGTTGAGCTGGGTCTGCACGGCGGCATCCAAGGCATCGGCGGCCACTACCTGGTGAACCAGGCCCATCTGCTGTGCGGTAAGGGCGTCGAAATGCTCGCCGGTGGCGAACCAGCGACGTGCCTGGCGCGGGCCGATTGCCGCAATCACGTAAGGAGAGATGACCGCGGGCAGCAGGCCGAGCCGGCTTTCGGTCAGCCCAAAGCGCGCGCTGTCAGCGGCAATGGCGATGTCGCAGCAGGCCACCAGGCCGACGCCGCCACCGAAGGCGGCGCCCTGTACGCGGGCGATGGTCGGCTTGGGCAGTTCGTCGAGGGTGCGCATCAGCCCAGCCAGTGCCAGTGAGTCGATGCGATTCTCCTCCTGGCTGGCGGTGGCCATCGCCCGCATCCACTGCAGGTCGGCACCGGCGGAGAAGGAGGGGCCGGTACTTGCCAGTACCACGGCTCGAACGCCCGGGTCGGCGCCCAGACTGGACAAGGTCTCGGTCAACGACTGGATCAGTGCCGCATCGAAGGCGTTGTGCAGGTCCGGTCGGTTCATCGAAAGGGTCGCTATCGCGCCCTGCTGCTGCACGAGCAGTGCATCGCTCATTGGTAATGCCTGTTTTAACGGAAATCCGGCGAATCATAGCGGTGCAGGGGTGGGACGCCATGACGCAGCGCGGCGATGCTAGAATTGATAACCATTCTTATCAACTCTACATAGGCGCCCATTCAGTGACGTTGTCAGATTTGCCGCTGCATGCTTCAGCGCGGGTGGAAAGCGTTCAGGACCTGCATGCAAACGATGCCATTGCGCGTCGTCTGCGCGAACTCGGCTTTGTGAACGGGGAGGAGGTCCGCTTGGTCGCACGTGGCCCGGTGGGCGGTGAGCCGCTGCTGTTCCAGGTGGGCTTCACCCGTTTTGCGCTGCGTCGTAGCGAGGCCGCACGGGTCCAGGTCAGCGCACAGGGAGCACAGGCATGAGTACCGCGATCGCCCGGCTGGCGCTGGTAGGTAACCCGAACAGCGGCAAGACCGCACTGTTCAACCAGCTCACCGGCAGCCGCCAGAAGGTGGCCAATTACACCGGCGTCACCGTGGAGCGCAAGGAAGGCCGCATGCGCGGACCGTCCGGGCAGGAATACGCGGTGCTGGATCTGCCCGGCGCCTACAGCCTGCATCCGGCCAGCCTGGATGAGGCCATCACCCGCGATCTGTGCCGGGGCTTCTACCCGGGCGAAGCTGCCCCGGATGCGCTGATCTGCGTGATCGACGCCACCAACCTGCGCCTGCACCTGCGCTTCGCGCTGGAAGTGCGCGAGCTCGGCAAGCCGATGGTGGTGGCGCTGAACATGGTCGATGCAGCACGCAAGCGCGGCATCGAGATCGACGTGCCGGCGCTGGAGAAGGCGCTGGGCGTGCCGGTGGTGGAAACCGTCGCGGTGCGCCACAACGGGGCACGCGCGCTGGTCGAGCGCATCGATACGCTGATGCCAAAGCTCGACGCCATGTCGGTGCATGCGGCCGAGCCCGGTGTGGATTACCACGTGCAGGTGCGCGACATCCTGGCCTCGGCGGTGCGCATGCCAGCGCCCACCGCCAAGGTGGACGACGCGTTGGACCGCTGGTTGCTGCACCCGATCTACGGCCTGCTGACCCTGGCGGTGGTGATGTTCCTGATCTTCCAGGCGGTGTATGCCTGGGCGACACCATTGATGGACGGCATCGAGGCAGCCTTTGGCTGGCTGGGACCGGTGGTGGCCGAGAAGCTGCCGGAAGGACCGCTGAGCAGCCTGCTGGTGGACGGCATCATTGCCGGTGTCGGCGGCGTGCTGGTGTTCCTGCCGCAGATCCTGATCCTGTTTGCATTCATCCTGGCATTGGAGGAGTCGGGCTATCTGCCGCGCGCTGCCTTCCTGCTGGATCGGATGATGGCCTCGGCCGGTTTGTCCGGGCGCTCGTTCATCCCGCTGCTGTCGAGTTTCGCTTGCGCGGTGCCGGGCATCATGTCCACCCGCTCGATCCAGGATCCGCGGGATCGCCTGGCCACCATCCTGGTGGCGCCGCTGATGACCTGCTCGGCGCGCTTGCCAGTGTACGCCTTGCTGATTGGTGCCTTCATCCCGGCCAAGACTGTGTGGGGCGTGTTCAACCAGCAGGGGCTGGTGCTGTTTGCCCTGTATGTGGCCGGCATCCTCAGTGCGTTGGTGATGTCGTGGACGATGAAGAAGTTCCGTCGCGACAAGAGCGAACATCCCTTGATGCTGGAGCTGCCGTCCTACCGCCTGCCCAATCCGCGCGACCTGCTGGTGGGTCTGTACGAGCGCGCGATGATCTTCCTCAAGCGCGTGGGCGGCATCATCCTGTCGCTGACCATCCTGCTGTGGTTCCTGCTGTCCTACCCGGGTGCGCCGGAGAATGCGACGATGCCGGCCATCGATTACAGCTTCGCCGGCCAGATCGGTCATGCGATGGCGGTGATCTTCGCCCCATTGGGTTTCAACTGGCAGATCTGCATTGCCTTGATTCCGGGCATGGGCGCGCGCGAGGTGGCGGTGTCTTCGCTGGCCACGATCTATGCCTTGTCGGCGGCCGATGACGACGCGGCCATCCAGGCACTGACCCCGGTGATCAGCGATGGCTGGAGCCTGGCGACCGGCTTGTCGCTGATGGTGTGGTTCATCTACGCGCCGATGTGTATCTCCACCCTGGCCACGATCAAGCGTGAGACCAACTCGTGGAAGCAGATGGCGTTTGCCACCGTTTACCTGTTTGGTGCGGCGTATCTGGCGGCATTTGTGACCTACCAGGTCGCCGTGGCCTTGGGGGCGGGCTGATGGACAAGGGGCTGCTGCTTCAGTACCTGATCATCGCTGTGGCGGTGTTGGTCAGTGCCTGGGTGGTGCTGAAGAAGCAGTTCCCGGGCGTATTGCGCAAACTGCGAGGCCTGCTGGCGCTATGGCTGGTCAGGCCGCAGCGTTCGCCGCGGTTGCAGGCCTGGGGGCGCCGATTGGCGCCACCGGCGACCAATAGCGGCGGTGCCTGTGGTGGCTGCAACAGCTGCGGACCAAGCGAGCCCAAGCAGCATTGAACACGTGGACGACGCCGGGGAACCCCGGCGTTGTTGCATTCGCGGGCGGGATGATCGGGCGACACACTGTAGTGAAGGCCGAATTTGACAGCGTCGTGGTCCGGGCGAGCCAAGCGCACCCGGGGCCCTTGGCTGACAGCTGAAAGGTCAGGAGACCCTCGCCCCCCGGTGCGCTGCGCTTATCCGGCTACGATCCTGCGCTTGCCCGGGCTTGAATCCTGTCCGCGCAGTGCCGGGCAATTCCGCCTTGCTGCCTGCCTCGTTGGCAGCGGGGCAGGGCTTGGCTACACGGCGCGCGCGGGTTGTACACTGCAGCGATTGCAGGAAGCAAACAGGGGGAAGGCATGAGGTCATTGCTTGGCGTTGTGGGGCTGGTGGTGGTGCTGGCCGTGGGCGGATCGATCTATCTGCATGGCGGCAACAAGATCACGGAATCGCAGGTGCGCGCTCTTTACCTGCGCGCCGATCAGGCGCTGGCGGCGGCTGATGACAAGCCGCTGTGCGAGATGCTGTCAAAGGATTATGTGCAGACCACGATCACCAAGACCGAAACCGAGCAGGTCGAGCAGCGCTACGACAGGGCACAGTACTGTGCTTCGCTGGTGGAGAGCATGGGCCAACTGCGCCAGTTCCGGGAAGCCTTTGGCGGTCGCATGCCGCTGCGTTACGAGCAGAAGGTAATCAGCATCAGCATAGCCAGCGATGGTCGTTCGGCTGAGGTCGAGGTTTCGGCCATCGTCGAGATGGCTGGCATTCGTATGGTCAGTCGGGGGCGTGACGCCGTGGAGCGCAGTCGTTGGCGCACTTACGTCACTGGCAGTCGCGCCACCACCCACGTCGGCAGGATGTAAACGCGCGCTGTGCGCTTGTGTGTTGGGCATCCGAGGCGTTAGCGTGCGGGCATGAATACGACTCCAACCCGTTTGCTGATCCACGGTGCCTCCGGGCGCATGGGCCAAGCCCTGCTGCGTCTGGCGGCAGAAGACTCCTCGTTGCAGGTGGTGGCCGCAGTAGTGCGCAAACCGCCGGCACAACGCGTGATCGAGGGCATCCCGCATTTCGCTGCCAGCGAGCTGTCCGGGGTGCCGGCCTTTGATGTAGCGATCGATTTCAGTCTGCCCGAAGGTTTCGATCCGATCCTGGCGCTGTGCGTGGAGCGTGGTGTGGGGCTGGTCTCCGGCACAACCGGCATCAGTGATGTGCAGCAGGCGGCGCTGGTCGCAGCCGCGGGCGGCATCCCCCTGGTGTGGGCGACCAACTTCAGCCTGGGTGTCGCCGTGTTGGCCGAGCTGGTGGAGCGGGCAGCGGCGGCATTGCCGGGCTGGGACTGCGACATCATCGAGTCCCATCACGTGCACAAGAAGGACGCCCCATCCGGTACTGCGTTGACACTGGGGGAGTCGGCCCAGCACGGCGGCGCGGAACCGCGTTATGCCAGTCTGCGTGCTGGCGACATCATCGGCGAGCACTTCGTCCAGTTCACAGGGCTCGGCGAGCGGGTGGAGCTGGTCCATCGGGCCACCAATCGGGACATTTTTGCGCGTGGGGCCCTGCATGCGGCCAAGCAGCTGCGCCAGCGCAGTCCGGGGCAATACCGGGTGAGGGACTTGGTCGGGACGTCCGAGCAGGCCTGAAATAGCTGAATGCGGAACACATTCCGTCCGGAACGTGGCTTCTGTAACCACTGAACAGCTGAAGGAAAGCGCACGGGGCGCTGGCGTTGGTGCCCCCTTGCCTTTACAATTCCGGCTCGCCGAAACACGTTAGCCGGACCGGTTCCCAGACCGCCGTCCGCGCTTTTTTGCAACCGGTTTTTGACCGTGAACGCAGGCGTGGCTTCGGAGTCCCCCGGTAGCCAAAGTGAGATTCCCGTGACCCAAGCCGCAATTCTCGTGCTCGAAGACGGCACCGTATTCGAGGGCGAATCCGTAGGCGCGCCCGGCCTATCCGTGGGTGAGGTGGTGTTCAACACCGCCATGACCGGTTACCAGGAAATGCTGACCGATCCGTCCTACGCCCGGCAGATGATCACCCTGACGTATCCGCATATCGGCAACACCGGTATGAACGACCAGGACGACGAAGCCTCCAAGGTATGGGCATCGGGCCTGATCGTTCGCGATGTGCCGCGTCGCCCGAGCAACTGGCGCAACCAGGTGTCGCTGCAGGATTGGTTGATCCAGCGCGGCGTGGTGGCCATCTCCGGCATCGATACCCGCAAGCTGACCCGCATCCTGCGTGAGCGCGGCGCCCAGAACGGCGCGCTGATGGCTGGCCCCGACATCGATGTCGAGAAGGCGCTGGAAGCTGCCCGCAAGTTCCCCGGCCTGAAGGGCATGGATCTGGCGAAGGTGGTCAGCACCGACAAGTCCTACGGTTGGACCGAAGGCCAGCTGGACCTGGACCGCAACGAATTCGTGCGCGCCGAACCGAAGTTCAAGGTTGTGGCCTACGACTTCGGCGTGAAGACCAACATCCTGCGCATGCTGGCCGAGCGCGGCTGCGAGTTGACCGTGGTGCCTGCCCAGACGCCCGCTGCCGAAGTGCTGGCGCTGAAGCCGGACGGCGTGTTCCTGTCCAATGGCCCGGGCGATCCGGAACCCTGCGATTACGCCATCAGCGCGATCAAGACCTTCGTCGAGCAGAAGATCCCGACCTTCGGCATCTGCCTGGGCCACCAGCTGTTGGGCCTGGCCGCAGGCGCCAAGACCATGAAGATGGGCCACGGCCACCACGGTGCCAACCACCCGGTGCAGGACATCGACGACGGTCGGGTGATGATCACCTCGCAGAACCACGGCTTCGCCATCGACGAAAGCGTGCTGCCGGCGAATGTGCGGGTCACCCACCGCTCGCTGTTCGACCAGACCATCCAGGGCATCGCGCTGACAGATGCGCCGGCGTTCTCCTTCCAGGGCCACCCGGAAGCTTCGCCGGGTCCGCGTGACGTGGCACCATTGTTCGACCGCTTCATCACCCTGATGGAAGGGGCCAAGGCGTGAGCAAGGCGCGCTGGCTGATGTTGCCGGCGCTGCTGGCCACCTCGGTGGCCAGCGCGGCGCCAGTGACCGCGCAGGAGATCCGCGATCTGCTGCCGCTGACCGGCTTCGAACGCATGGGCAATGATGCGGCCACGTCCATGCTGGCCAGTGTCGCGCTCTTCCAGCAGTTTCCAGCAGCACAACGCGAATGCATGGCCACGCCGATCGGCGAGGTGCTGAATGAAGCACTGGTGGATCGCCTGGTCGCCAAGCTTGGCAACGACGGGCAGCAGCACCTCAAGCGCTGGCAGACGTTCTATTCCAGCCAGGGTGGCAAGCGCATGGTCGCCAGCCAGCGCCAGATGATGTACGGCACGGCGTTGCCTGCCGAGTTCGAAGGCGAGCCCAGCGAGCTGGAGCGCAAGCAGGTAGGCGAGTTCATGGCCAGCGGCTCCTATGAAGCATTGGGCGCCGTGCTTGCGGAGCTGGGCGACATGCCCGATGGCCTGCCGCTGCGCATGAGCGAGCGCATCCAGAGCCAATGCGGTGTCACGATTGATCCAGAAGAGTTTTCCTGATCGACAGCGTGCGATCACTTCCCCCAGACACGCTGTACTGACTTAGAGAAGAAAATGCCAAAGCGCACCGACCTAAAAACCATCCTGATCATCGGCGCCGGCCCGATCGTCATCGGCCAAGCCTGTGAGTTCGACTACTCCGGCGCGCAGGCGTGCAAGGCGCTGCGTGACGAGGGTTACCGCGTGGTGTTGGTGAACTCCAACCCGGCCACGATCATGACCGACCCGGAGATGGCTGACGCCGTCTACATCGAGCCGATCAACTGGCAGACGGTCGAGAAGATCATCGACAAGGAGCGCCCCGACGCGTTGCTGCCGACCATGGGCGGCCAGACCGCGCTGAACTGCGCGCTGGACCTGGCTGACCACGGCGTGCTGGAGAAGTACAACGTCGAGCTGATCGGTGCCAAGCGCGAAGCCATCCGCATGGCCGAAGACCGCGAGCTGTTCCGCGTGGCGATGGGTGAGATCGGTCTGGAATGCCCGACCGCCGCCGTCGCCCACACGCTGGAAGAGGCGCTGGAAATCCAGACCCGCGTTGGCTACCCGACCATCATCCGTCCGTCCTTCACCCTCGGCGGCAGCGGCGGCGGCATCGCCTACAACCGCGAAGAGCTGATCGAGATCGTCGGCCGTGGCCTGGAACTGTCGCCGACCACCGAAGTGCTGGTCGAAGAATCGGTGCTGGGCTGGAAGGAATTCGAGATGGAAGTGGTTCGCGACACCGCGGACAACTGCATCATCGTCTGCTCGATCGAGAACCTCGATCCGATGGGCGTGCACACCGGTGACTCCATCACCGTGGCGCCGGCACAGACCCTGACCGACAAGGAATACCAGCGCCTGCGCGATGCCTCCATCGCCGTGCTGCGCAAGATCGGCGTGGATACCGGCGGTTCGAACGTGCAGTTCGGCATCAGCCCGACCACCGGCCGCGTGGTGGTGATCGAGATGAACCCGCGCGTGTCGCGTTCCTCGGCACTGGCCTCCAAGGCCACCGGCTTCCCGATCGCCAAGGTCGCAGCCAAGCTGGCGGTCGGTTACACCCTGGACGAATTGAAGAACGAAATCACCGGCGGCCTGACCCCGGCCTCGTTCGAGCCGTCCATCGACTACGTCGTCACCAAGATTCCGCGTTTTGCCTTCGAGAAGTTCCCGGCCGCCGACGCGCGCCTGACCACTCAGATGAAGTCGGTGGGCGAGGTGATGGCGATGGGCCGCACCTTCAAGGAATCGCTGCAGAAGGCGCTGCGTGGCTTGGAAACCGGCAAGGTCGGCCTCGACCCGACCGAGCTGGACTTGGGCAATGCCGACGACGTCGCCACCATGAAGCGCGAGCTCAAGGCCCCGGGCCCGGAGCGTCTGTTCTACGTGGGCGATGCCTTCCGCACCGGCATGAGCGTGGAAGAAATCTACGGCCTGTCGCACATCGACCCGTGGTTCCTCGACCAGATCGAAGAGATCATCGCTGACGAAAAGCAGGTCCATGCCGAAGGCATCGATTCGCTGAACGCTGCGCGCCTGCGCAAGCTCAAGCGCGCCGGTTTCTCCGACGCTCGCCTGGCGCAGCTGACTGGTACCAACGAAGCGGCCATCCGTGCACTGCGTCGTGCCCACAAGGTGCGTCCGGTCTACAAGCGCGTTGACTCCTGCGCCGGCGAATTCGCCACCGGCACCGCCTACCTGTACTCGACCTACGAGGACGAGTGCGAGGCCGCGCCGAGCAACCGTGACAAGATCATGATCCTGGGCGGCGGCCCGAACCGCATCGGCCAGGGCATCGAGTTTGACTACTGCTGCGTGCACGCTGCGCTCGCCCTGCGCGAGGATGGTTTCGAAACCATCATGGTCAACTGCAACCCGGAAACCGTTTCGACCGACTACGACACCTCCGACCGCCTGTATTTCGAGCCGCTGACGCTGGAAGACGTGCTGGAGATCGTCGAGCTGGAGCAGCCCAAGGGCGTGATCGTGCAGTACGGCGGGCAGACCCCGCTGAAGCTGGCACGTGCGCTGGAAGCCAATGGCGTGCCGGTGATCGGCACCTCGCCGGACTCCATCGACCTGGCCGAAGACCGCGAGCGCTTCCAGCAGCTGGTCGAGAAGCTCGGCCTGAAGCAGCCGCCGAACCGCATCGCCCGCAACGACCAGGAAGCCCTGCTGCTGGCCCGCGAGATCGGCTACCCGCTGGTGGTGCGCCCGAGCTACGTGCTTGGCGGCCGTGCGATGGAAATCGTCTACAGCGAAGCCGACCTGGCCCGCTACGTGCGCGACGCGGTCAAGGTGTCCAACGATTCGCCGGTGCTGCTGGACCACTTCCTCGACGCCGCGGTCGAAGCCGACGTCGACATCATCTGCGACAAGGACGGCAAGGTCCTGATCGGCGGCGTGATGGAGCACATCGAAGAAGCCGGCGTGCACTCCGGTGACTCGTCCTGCTCGCTGCCGCCGTACTCGCTGTCGGCTGAAACCCAGGCCGAACTGCGTCGCCAAGTCACCGAGCTGGCCAAGGCACTGCAGGTCGTCGGCCTGATGAACACCCAGTTCGCGATCCAGGCCGATGCCGATGGCAAGGACGTGATCTACCTGCTGGAAGTCAACCCGCGTGCCTCGCGCACCGTGCCGTTCGTGTCCAAGGCGACCGGCATGGCGCTGGCCAAGATCGCCGCCCGCTGCATGGCCGGCAAGACGCTGGCCGAGCAGGGCGCGACCAAGGAAATCGTGCCGGACTACTACTCGGTGAAGGAAGCCATCTTCCCGTTCGCCAAGTTCCAGGGCGTCGATCCGATCCTCGGGCCGGAGATGCGCTCCACCGGTGAAGTGATGGGCGTTGGTCGCACCTTCAGCGCCGCGTTTGCACGTGCGCAGGAAGCCGGCAGCATCAAGACCCCGCCGGTCGGCAAGGTCTTCATCTCGGTACGCGACGCTGACAAGCAGCGCGTGATGCCGGCGGTGCAAGGCCTGGTCGAACGTGGCTACTCGCTGGTCGCCACCCGCGGCACCGCTGCCTGGTTGCAGCAGCACGGTTACACCTGCGACGTGGTCAACAAGGTGGTTGAAGGCCGTCCGCACATCGTGGACAGCATCAAGAACGGCGAGATCGTCTACATCGTCAACACGACCGAAGGTCGTGCAGCGATCAACGACTCGTTCTCGATCCGCCGCGAGGCACTGCAGAACCGCATCACGTACTCCACCACCGTTGCTGGCGCCAAGGCGCTGGTACAGTCGCTGGAGTTCCGTGGCACCGGTCCGGTGTTGTCGTTGCAGGAACTGCACAAGGAGTTGAATGCATGAGAGCCCCCATCACGATGAAGGGCGCCAAGCGCCTGCGTGACGAACTCGATCACCTGAAGTCGGAAAAGCGTCCCAAGGTCATTGCCGCCATCGCCGAAGCACGCGAGCACGGTGACCTGAAGGAAAACGCCGAGTACCACGCCGCACGCGAAGAGCAGGGCTTCATCGAAGGCCGCATCAAGCAGCTGGAAGGCGAGCTGTCGCACTCGGAAGTCATCGACATCAGCAAGCTCAATGCTGGCAGCAAGGTGGTGTTCGGCGCGACGGTGACCCTGGCCGACGTGGAAACCGATGAAGAGAAGCGTTACCAGATCGTCGGTGACCTGGAAGCGGACATCAAGCTGGGCTTGATCGCCATTTCCTCGCCGGTGGCGCGTGCCCTGATCGGCAAGAACGAGGGCGACGCCATCGCCATCGATGCGCCGGCTGGCCAGCGTGAGTACGAAATCGTCAGCGTCGAATACCTCGACTGACGATGGCCAAAGCCACACTGCTGCTGCCCGCGCGCAGCCGTTTTCCGGCAGGCGAACTGCCGGCGCAGGTGGCTACGGCCCTGGGCCGTGCCGAGCGCTCGCTCGGTACAGCCGGTGAACTGGCGCAGCTGCGCCGTCACTTCAGCGTGCAGCCGGCCGACTGGTCGGCTGCCGCCTTGACCCGCCAGGCCGATGCCGGCGACGCCGCCGATGGCTTCTGGCTGCGCGCCGATCCGGCCAACATCGTGCCGGACATGCAAGGCGCGCGGCTGATGGCAGCGGCGGAAACGTTGCGCCTGGAACAGGCCGATGTGGATGCCTTGTTGCCCGCATTGCAGCCCTTGTTCGCCGGCTTCGGCTACCAGTTGGATGCGCCGACGCCGGCGCGTTGGTATCTGCATCTGCCGGACGACACGCCATTGCCTGCGTTCGCCGAACCCGATGTCGTCCTCGGCGATGACCTGTTTGCCCATCTGCCGAGCGGCGAGAACGGGCGCCGCTGGCGAGCGCTGCTCACTGAAGCACAGGTGGTACTACACCAGCACCCCTGGAACGAACAGCGCGTCGCGCAGGGCCAGCGTGCGGTGAACTCCGTGTGGTTCTGGGGGGCGGGAAAGCTGCCACAATCCGTGCAGACCGCACATGCGCAGGTGCGTAGCCGTGATGCCTTGCTGCAAGGCCTGGCTGCAATGGCCGGTGTACGTCTGGGCGGCGAGCAGAGCGTGGATGCATTGGTCGATCTACGCCAGTTGCGTTCACTGCAGCAGCTGACGCGTGACGCCATCGCTCCTTTGCTTGAAGCGCTTGCGCGTGGTGAGCTCAGCGAATTGCAGCTGGATTTCGAGGACGGCACGGGTTATCGCCTGACCCGCAGGCAGCGTTGGCGGCTGTGGAAGAAGCCCATTTCGACGCTGGCCGATGAGTGAGAGCTTGAAGATTGTTCGTCGTGACGCGGTCGTGGCCGACGACTGGAACGATGGGACGCTACCGTTGCTGCGCCGCATCTATGCCGCACGGGGGGCGACCACGCCTGAACAGGCACAGCCACGACTTGCGCAACTGCACGCGCCAGAACTGCTGGGTGGCATGCAGGCGGCGGTAAGCCTGTTGGCCGAGGCCATCGCCGGTGACAAGCGCATTCTGATCGTGGGCGACTTCGATTGTGATGGCGCTACCGCCTGCGCGGTGGGGGTGCGGGGACTGCGCATGCTTGGCGCGCGTGACGTGGTGCATGCGGTGCCGAACCGGATGCTGCATGGCTACGGTTTGTCGCCCTCCCTGGTGGCAGAGCTGGCGGCATTGCAGCCTGATGTATTGGTCACGGTCGATCACGGCATTGCCTGCCATGCTGGCGTGCGTGCGGCAAAGGCGCTGGGTTGGCAGGTGTTGGTCACCGACCATCACCTTCCGGGTGAGCAATTGCCACCGGCCGATGCAATTGTCGATCCGAACGTGGACGGCGACGCATTTCCCAGCAAGGCATTGGCAGGCGTCGGCGTCATTTTCTACGTGCTGATGGCGCTGCGTCGGCATCTGCGCGAACGCGCCGCATTCGCTGCGCAGCCCGAACCTGATCTGCTGACCTTGCTGGATCTGGTGGCGGTCGGCACCGTTGCCGACCTGGTGGCATTGGATGACAACAACCGCGCCCTGGTTTCCGCAGGCCTGCGCCGGCTGCGTGCTGGCAAGGCCTGCGCGGGTTTGCAGGCCTTGATCGAAGTAAGTGGTCGCGATCCGCGTCGGCTCAGTGCAAGCGACATCGGCTATGCCGTTGCGCCCCGCCTCAACGCGGCGGGGCGACTGGAAGACATGGCACTGGGCATCGAGCTGTTGCTTACCGAAGACCCGGCGCAGGCGCGGCACATCGCCACCTTGCTGGAGGAGATCAACGCCGAACGCCGCGCGGTGCAGCAGATCATGACCGACGATGCCGAGCGTGCCGTCGCCCGTGCGCTGTTGGATGACGGCATGCAACGTCCGGTCGCCGCCTGCCTGTTCGATGCCGAATGGCATCCGGGAGTGGTCGGCCTGGTCGCCTCCAAGATGAAGGATCGCCTGCATCGCCCGGTGATTGCCTTTGCCCCGGCCGAGCCGGGGGCTGATGCACTGCGTGGTTCGGCGCGCTCGATCAGTGGTTTCCACATCCGTGATGCCTTGGCCGCGATCAATGCCAGCCACCCGGGATTGATGGAGAAGTTCGGCGGTCATGCGATGGCGGCCGGGCTCAGCTTGCCGTTGGCCAATCTGCAGGCTTTCAAGCTTGCCTTCGAACAGCAGGTACAACGCAGCCTGGACCCGGCCTTGCTGCAGCAGCAACTGCTCAGTGATGGTGAGTTGTCTCCCGCAGAGCTGGATTTCCAGCACGCTGAAGCGCTGCGCATGGCCGGCCCATTTGGACAGGGCTTTGCCGAGCCGCTGTTCGATGGCGTATTCGAAGTACTTGAATGGCGCGTGCTCAAGGAACGCCATCTGAAGTTCGTATTGCGTCAGACCGGGAGTTCGGCGCGAATCAACGCGATCCATTTCAGCGGCTGGACCGGCACCGCACCCGCGCAGCACGTGCAGCTTGCCTACCGACTGGTGAGCGACGACTACCGCGGCGGCAAAGCCATCCAGCTGATAGTCGAGCACTGCGCAATCGTTTGATCGGGTGCAAGCATCCCTTGTAGTGCCGAGCCATGCTCGGCAGGGGCTTCACCGCGGATCCATCACAACGCGTAGCCCCGGTAAGCGGCGCACACCTGGGGCATTTGCGGCCAACTCGAATAATTCTGGTTCCTTGACCCCGGGTGCGCTCTGCTTACCCGGGCTTCGGTACTTGCATAGCTAGCTTTGTGTGATCTACATCACCAAAGACGAATCTCGAATGTCCAGACAACAAACGTCGTTTGGAAACCGACGATTGCAGAATCCGCGCAGTTCAACACCTGGCCACGCTTTGATTGCGTGAGGACTGCGTGATGAAGGCCATCCTCCACTAATACATTCCTACGAATTCAGTATTCAAAGGCCCGATATGGGTGTCAGAAAACTGGCGCGTTTCATAAAGCAATGGCAAAGTCGGGTTCTCGATCACGCATGGGACGACGGAACGCCCGATGTTCGCCGAATCACTTTCAGCAGCAGGCGGCTTGCAACGCCTGCATCAGGACCGCCGCCTGGTTCGTGTAGAGACCGCACTCGCACCAGAGACATTCCTGGTCAAACGTTTCGACGGCAACGAGTCGGTCTCCGCGCCTTTCCTCTACCACGTCGAATTGCTGTCCACCCAGCCTCGATTGGAGTTGAAACAGCTGGTCGGCCAGCCGTTGCGACTATTGCTCGGTGACGAGTTTGGCGGCCGCAGCGTGCATGGCTATGTGCGCGAATTCGCCAGCACCGGCCAGCAGGCGCAATTCAACAGCTACCGCGTCGAAGTCGCGCCGTGGTTCGCGTTCCTTGATTACACCAGCAACTGCCGCATCTTCCAGGACAAAAATGTCCTGGAGATCATTGAAGAAGTGTTTGCCGGTTACGAGCAGCTGGCACGCTATCGCTACGATCTCAATGCCGGCAAGCTGCCGCCATTGTCGTACTGCGTGCAGTACAACGAATCGGATTTCGCCTTCGTCAGTCGCCTGCTGGAAGATGCCGGCCTGTACTACAGCTTCGTGCATGATGACGAGGGGCATACGCTGGTCATCAGTGATGACTCCACGCTCAGTGTCGTGCATGGCGAGCCGGGCAGCGTTGCCTATGTCTCCGATCAGGGCACGTTGGCGCGTACTGGCCTGCATCGGTGGGGCGCACGACGCAGGGTCGGGCCGAGTGCACAGACCTTGCGCAGCTTCGATTTCAAGCAGCCCAAGCAACAGCTCGATGGCAACCAGGGCAACCAGGTGCCGATGGGCCTGTTGCCACCGCTCGAGCAGTACCGTTACGACGGTGCGGCGCGTTTTGCCAACAGTCGTGTCGGCGAGGCATTGGCGGCGGTGCGCAATGAAGAAGTCAGCTGGCCAACGAAGTTGTTCGAGTGCGCAGGCAACGCGGGCGAACTCGCCGCTGGCGCGTGCTTCAGCCTTGATCGCCACCCGGATTTCATCGGGCGCGACGAGGTGGATCGTCAGTTCTTCGTGGTGTCGATGCGGCGCGAGGGGCATAACAACTTCGCCAGTGATTTCTCCAGTGCCGAGTTGCCCAGCATGGAAATGCAGGCGCAGGTGTTGCGCCGACGAATTCCCTTCCGTCCTTTGCGACAGACGCCATGGCCGCGTATGCCAGGGCCACAGACTGCTACCGTGGTCGGTCCGCCGGGTGAGGAGCTGCATGCCGATGCCTACGGTCGGGTGAAGGTGCAGTTCCACTGGGACCGCAAGCTGGACCGTCGTGAAAATGCCTCGTGTTGGATACGTAGTGCCAGTCCGTGGGCCGGTGCTGACATGGGCGGCGTGTCGCCGCCGCGCATCGGCCAGGAAGTCATCGTCGACTTCCTCGACGGTGATCCGGATCGTCCGATCATCACGGGTCGGGTCTACAACGAACAGAACATGCCCCCGTTCGGCATGGAAGTCAGCGGGCTGAAGTCGAAGACAGTGAAGGGTTCGGGCTGGAACGAAGTGACCATGCACGACGGTGCCGGCGGGGAACTGCTGAACATGCGTGCGCAGCGCGACATGGTCACCACGGTGCTCAATGACCAGACTGCCAGCATCCTCAACAACAAGTCGACCAGCGTAACGGTTGATCACAGCATGACGGTGGGTGGTAACCAGACCATCGGCGTCACCGGCAACCGCGGGATCACTGTCACCGGTACCGACACCTCCACCGTGACCGGAACGCGCACCACGGACGTCACCGGTGCGGTCGGCGAAACGTATCACACCGGGCAGACCAAGACCATTCTCGCCGCCGGCTACACCGAAACCATCACCGGTCCCTTCACCACAACGCTGACCGGCAACTACATCAGCCAGCGCACCGGCACGTGGCAGCAGACCATCACCTCGACCTCGCTCGAACAGGTGCAGGGAAAGGTGACCGAACAATATCTTGCCGGGCGCGAAACCAGCATCACCGGCTTGGACAAGCGCGGAGTCACTGGTGCCGTCGAGGATGCCAACAAGGGACCACGCACCATCGGGGTGGAAGGTACGTTCGAGCAGGGGGTCACCGAAACCCACTCGCAGTTCTCCACTGGGGAAATGACCCTGTCGTCTGCGGCCAAACTGATCGCAGCCGTCGGCGAATCCTCCGCCATCGAGATCACGGCGGGTGAGATCAAGATCAGCGCCGGTGGTTCGGAAGTGGTGATCAATGCCAGCGGAGTCTCGGTCAACGGCAGCGAGATCAAGCTCAACTGCTAAGCAGAACGGAGATTCAGCATGCAGGACACCCCCATGTTGCGCGGCCTCGCTACCTTGCGCGAGGCGTGGCTGCAGGCAAGTTCCGACCCCTCCCGGCGATTGCTGATATGGCGCCTGCCGGCCAATGCCAGTCGTCTGCTGGCGGCCTTCTTCGAGATGCAGCGGCACGATGAAGGGCGCGATACGCCGGACTACTTCCTGCGCATCGATACCCGCTACGAACTGGGTTTCCGCTACAGCAGGCAGATCAAGCAGGACCTTCTGGAGCGCTATCTTGGCAGCCAGGACGAGTTGCGCGAGCAGGGTGTGACGCTGGGTTGGCGCGGCCCCAACGAAACCCATCCGGATTCTGCCGCGGGTGTCGTCGAGGTGCTGGCGAGCTTTGCCGAACATCACGGCGCGCATCTGCGCTTGATGGCAGCCGTACTGGAGCCCGAACGCTACGTGCCAGGTGATGGCTTCGAGCGCTGGGTTTCGGCTGCGCTGAACGCCAGGCCCAGCGCGCAGCTGCGTCTGGTGCTGGTGGATACCGAAGAGGATCCCCGTTGGCAGCCGCTGCTGGACAGGCATGCGGGTGTGGCCGCGCTGATCGGTGGCGACGTCGATATGTTTGGCATCGCCCGCGATACCGCGGCGCAATCCACCGGGCGCGGGCCGGAGGTGTTGTATCGACAGTTGCTGGCCGACTTGGTGCTGTTGATCGAGCGGGGTAGCCCCGCCCAGGTGGTCAGCCGGGCGGAGCGTGCGCAGGCACTGGCCACGCGCAATGGGTGGCATGACCAGCAGTCGGTGGTACAGATGATGGTGGCCGGTGCCTGGCTCAAGCACGGCGATCACGCCCAGGCGATCAATGCCTACCGCAATGCGCGCACTGCGGCTGAGAGTGCCAGGCTGGGCGGTAACGCCGCAGGTGCCGATCTGGTGACGCAAAGTTGGTTTGGCGAGGCGGGCTGCTGGTTGACGGCCAAGCAGCCTGAGCGCGCCGCGCAGACCTACCTGCAGGCCTCGACCTCGGCGGCGAGCATTCCGCACCCGATGTTCCAGCTGGAAGGGCAACGCATGGCCGGCTGGTGCCAGTTGCAGGCGGGCAACCGGGAGCTCGCGCGCACCCAGCTGCTGGAGGCTATTCGTATTGCCAAACCCTTGCCGCCAGCGGACCGCAAAACCACAACGCTGCCGCAGGCGCTGTGGGATCTGCTGCTGTTGCAGGACGCACGCCGCTGCCAGAAGTTGCAGGACGTCGCGGCCGAGTATGTGCAAGCCAGTGCGCGTGTGTTCGGCGATGCCGAAAACCATGCGATGGCCCTGGGGCCGCGGCCGGCACGGTCCGCACTCGATGCCATCGAGCGGCAATTGGACGTGGCGCTGGAGCAGGGCTTTCATCGTGCCCAGCAGGAACGTGAACGACTGATCCAGGCCGGTGATGAGTTCTTCCGCAAGATCGTCGCCGTGGGCCGGGATTTCCTTGATCCATCCTGGAACGGCATTCCAGCCATCGAACACCCCCTGGACCATGAGATCCCGGTATGGAGCGAGCCGCCGGCAATGCAGCCGTTACCGGATCCGTCGGAATTGTGGCAGGCGGCCGATACCGCGCGTAGCGCAGCACAGACAACAGCAGGAGCAGCACTGGCATGACGCCGAGCAGGAAAACAGCGGTGATGGCGGTGGCCATCGTGATTGGAATCATCGTGGTGGCCTGGATCAGTGCCGACTATCGCGATGAGGTCAAAGCCTTCCTGCGTGCGCTGTTGCGCGCCATCTAAGCGACAAGGAGTGTTGCCATGAGCATCGCTGCCAAGCATCTTGATCCGCAGTTGGGCATCGACATCCATATGTATGCGGTGCCGCCAAGCCCGCTGCCGACGCCGCATATCGGGCTGGTACTGGATCCTTTCGATTACATCCCGTTCATTGGCTCGACGATCAAGGTCAATGGTGTGCATCGCGCCACTGCGGGCACGGGTGGGCTGGACGTGCATATTCCCCTAGGGGTGTGGGCACCGCCGTTGGCCGCGCCGATGGGCCCGCAGTTCGATGGCGAGGAAATCTTCATGGGCAGCCGCACGGTGTCGGCAGACGGCGAGCCCTTCTCGCGGCTGGCCATGCCGGTGCTGGATTGCAACCTGGCCGGCATGATCAACCCGTTCCGGATGAAGAAGCCCAAGAAGCCGCTGCGGGCGATGTCCTTGCCGACGGGTTTGAACGTGGCCATCCCCACCAATGTAACGGTAGGTGGGCCGCCGACGATCTCATGGACAGCGATGGCATTTCGTGCAGCCTTCGCCGGACTTGGCAAGCTGCGCAAGACGAAGTTCTTCCAGGGCAAGATGGATGCCTTCAAGAAGTGGCGTCAAGGCAAGTGGGGCCATCTGCCGCCAGGCACGCTCAAGTGCAAGATCCTGCGCGCCGAGCCGGTGGATACCCGCGATGGCAGTGTGGTGGTCAGTCACCAGGATTTCGAGATTCCCGGTCGCCTGCCGCTGGTCTGGCAGCGCAGCTATAGCTCCGCGCAGATCGACCGTGGCGGTGCCTGTGGTATCGGTTGGCAGGCGCCTGCCGACATCATGCTGGAAGTGCTGGCCGACGGCTCGGTGTGGATGTCCGGGCCGGGGCAGGTTGCGTTCTTCCCCGAGCTGCCGCCAGTGGATGGCGAGGCGGCGGCGATACTCGATTTTGTCGATGGCGCGCGCCTGCTGCGCCGACAAGGCCAACTGCGGGTGCGCTTCAAGGGCGGGCTGGAGTATGTGTTCGGCAACGATCTGCCTGCAGGGGTTTCCCCGTTGCCTGCACATGGCAGCTTGGTGCTGCAGCGTATCGAAGACGCCAGCGGCAATTATTGGCGGTTCGAGCGCAACGACGGCCATCTGGTCCGTATCGTCGAAAGTGGTGTCGGTAGCCTGCAAGGCCGATTCATCGATGTGGACGCGCGCGGGGGCCGCATAGAGCGCATGGCCCTGCATGACCCGGCGACCGGGCTGGTGCATCCCCTGGTGAGCTACCGTTACAGCAATGATGGCGATCTGGTTGCCGCAATAGATCCTCTGGGCGCTGCACGCACGTTTGCGTATGGGCAACATCGGCTCATACAGCATACTGACCGCGTTGGCCTGTCGTTCTACTACACCTTTGATGCGCAGGGACGGGTAGTGCATTCCTGGGGTGATGGCGGGCTGTACGACTATCATTTCGAGTACGACGCATTGCTGCGCGAGACCCGCGTTATTGACTCGCTTGGCCACCTGAGCGTGATCAAGTTTGATGAGAACCAGTTGCCGCTTTGCGAGATTGATCCGCTCGACGGCGTCACCTTCTTTGAGTACGACGACTTCGGCCGCACGGTTGCGGTAACCGATCCGGAAGGCCTGCGTACCGGCTTTGCCTACGATGCACACGGCAACCTGTGCTGCCTGACGCGGGCCGATGGCAGCACGCTGCAGATGGAGTACGACGACAACGACAATATGCTTGCGCTGCGGTCGCCGGATGGCGCCGCGTGGCAGCAGGCTTATGACGCGCGTGGACTGATGGTTGCGCAGACCGATCCATTGGCGGCGACCACACGCTATGACTATGACGCCAGCGGGCAGTTGCTCGCGCAGACCAACGCGCGACAGGCCGTCACCCAGCTGCGCTACGACCGGCACGGACTGGTTGCCGCGGTTGTCGATGCGCTCGGGCATGAGAGTCGCTACGAGCAGGATGCGCTGGGCAATCTGCTGCGGCAGGTGGACCCGCTGGGCCAGGTAAGCCGCTATGAATATGACGCCAAAGGCCGGTTGCTGGCGACGATCACGCCCGACGGTGCCGGTGTGCGCTGCGAATACGATGCGGAAGATCAGCTGGTCCGTTACACCGACGAAGCCGGCGCGCAGACCCTGCTGGAGTATGTGGGTATAGGCCAGATCGGCAAGCGGCTGCAGGCTGATGGTCATACCGTGGAATACCGCTATGACAGCGAAGAACAGCTGGTCGCTGTCATCAATCAACGCGGTGAGACCTACCAACTCCTGCGCGACCCGCTCGGCCGCATCGTCGAGGAAGTCGACTATTGGGGCCAGGCGCGGCGCTACAACTACGACGCTGCCGGGCGGCTCACCACAACGGTCGACCCGCTCGGTCAGAAGATTGCCTTCAACACCGACAAGATGGGGCGGATCACCCGCAAGACCTTGCCGGATATCCGCCATCCCGGGCAGCAGCTGCAGGAGCACTTTGTCTACGACAAGCTCGGACAGCTGGTGGAAATGCGCAATCCCTCGCGTACGGTCAAGCGGCGTTACGACCCGGTCGGACAGCTGCTGGAAGAGCTGCAGGATGGCTTCCGCGTCGGCTATGGCTACGACGCGGTGGGCAACCGGGTGTCACGCGAAACCTCTGCCGGCAATCACCTGAGCATTGGTTACGACCTGCGTGATCAGGCGGTATCGATCACGATCAATGACGAATCGCCGATCCTGATGCAGCGCGACCCGCTGGGGCGGACCACGCAGGAAACCCTGAGCCCGCATCTGCAGCGCAACTTCAGCTATGACAGCCGCAACCTGCTGACCTCGCAGTCCATCCTCAAGGACGCGGCGCCGCTGTTTGAAACCAACTACGACTACGACCGCAGCGGCAACCTGACCCGACGCAGTGACAGCGGCCAAGGCGTGGACGAATACCGTTATGACGCTATTGGGCGCTTGCTGCAGCACACCGACCCGAAAGGCAAGATAGAACGCTTCTTCAATGACCCGGCGGGCGACCGCCTACGCACCGAGATCAAGCAGGTGCAGGCACGTAAAGTGGTGGGCGGCGACAACGATGAGCTGGTCACTTGGACGCGCGAAGGTACGTACCAGGGCGTGCACTACGTATTTGACAGGGCAGGCGACCTGATACGCAAAGGCGCACCGCACGGCGACGCTCCCGACGATCTGACCTTGATCTGGGATGCCAACCACCGTTTGGCCGAAAGCCGGCGCAATGGACAAGTTACGCACTACGGTTACGACCCTCTAGGTCGAAGGGTATTCAAGCGCAATCCAACGCAGACGACGTGGTTCTTCTGGGATGGTGACGCGATGCTGGGCGAGGTGCAGCAGGCTAACGACGCGGAAGACGCGGCATCGGTTTGGGTGGGGAATGTTGCGAACTTGGTTGAGGTGAGAGCGCGGCAGCAGAAGTTGGCAGCGTTGTATGGTCGGTTGCGGGAGCACGTCTATTACCCGGAAACCTTTGTGCCTTTGCTTTTTTTTGAGCGTGAGAGAAGTCGAGATCCATCTGGCGAAAAGATTGGGCCAGATGGAAATAAAGCACTCAGTTCACGTGCATTGGAGCAAAACTGCACGCTATCGCGCTCAAGTGTGGCTGGATTTGGGGTGCTGGGTAGTGCGGTTCTCGGTGGGGAAGGTGCTGGTAACAGCTTGTACACGCTGACGCAAGAGGTGGAGGGACAGTCCGGGTCAAGCATCGGCGAGAGGGGCGTGGTTGAGTGTGTGGATGTTGGTAAGCAAACTACATTTTTTTATGAAGTGGATCCTAATGGATGCCCCTCTCGCGTGACGGATGCCGAAGGCTCCGTTGTCTGGTGTCTGGACTCGCCGCTATGGCGTGGCCAAAACGGCAAGGCGTTATTCAATAATGTTCTTGATTGCGCTCTGCGCTATCAGGGGCAGTACTTTGATGATGAAACTGGATTTGCATACAATCGCAATCGTTTCTTCGATTCCGATATAGGTTCGTTCATAAGTCAGGATCCTTTGGGTTTGGATGGTGGAGATAATCTTTACCTATATGGGGATTCTCCGCTGATGGATATCGATCCTCTTGGTCTCAAGCGGATAAAGATTATTCAAGACCCGAATGGACAGACTATTCTAGAAATAGACAGTAGCAAGTACGCCGCCGGAACGCCCGAGCACAGGCAGCTTCAGCGGTTTGTCCGAGCTTGGAATAGCGAGATTCAGAAAGCTGGAGGATCATTGACTAAACGGAGTTCGATATCCGCGGTTGAGGAGGCGGCGTCTGCCACGTGGAAGCGAAATTTGAGGAAGAAATATCCCCGCCGTTTTCTTAACAAGGTTGTCGGGCATACTCCAGATGCGATCATGGGTGGGCGGATAGCAGGCGGTAGAGCGATGGCGCTTCTCAGGTCTGTAAATTCTTATCTTGGCGGAATAGCCAAGGGAGTTCCCGCGGGAACGGTTTATCACAAGGTGACATTGAAATGCAGAAAATAGCGCCAGTTGACAATGAGGTTATTTTTATTTTCGAGACGTTACGGAAGTCTTACCCAGAGAGGGCGGAGGAGGTAAAAGTAATTTTGCGGGGCGCGGGAATGACAGAGAAGGAGATTGATGCTTCTTTGAAAATGAAAGTTGGCCGACCCGATGCTGCGCCGCCGAGCGAGTATCCCATGTTGGATGCTAGCTTTCGTCCCACCACTCCGATGTTGCGGGCGAGATATAGCTTTGCTTCTTCTATCGTAGACGTCGCTTGGCGATTTCCGTCTATGAAAGAACTAGCTAAATTATTGGCTTCAAAACAACTTAAGGCGGTCGCAGCGTCTCAGCGGGAGAGTTGGGATGGTTCTGCTCCAGATGCTTTCGATGAGTCCAGTATCTCTCTATTTGCATATACCAGTTTGGATGACGGTGATGTTGCCTGGCTGGTTTGGAATAAGGGTGATGAGCCTGAGGTCTGGACATACCAGGGGCAGCGCGAAAATAAGTACAAGAATATCAAGGAATTCATTTCATACATTATTTCGTGATCGCGGCCTATTTTGGGTGCGAACTATTGTCCCGGTTTTATTTAATTGATTATTTCGGCGATAGCTGCCGTGGGAGTGTCGCCTTACCGTAAGCTTGATTCAGGTGTTTTAGAGGTCTCCGGACAAACTAGCCTCAAGGAGACCCCCGATGCGCAAGAGCAAATTCACTGAGAGTCAGATCGTTACCACCTTGAAGCAGGTTGAGGCCGGAAGGCAGGTCAAGGATGTCGCCGTGAGCTTGGGATTTCCGATGCGACGTGCTACGTATGGAACTCCAAGTGCGGCGGCATGGAAGCTTCGGACGTGCATCGGTTGCGCGACGTAGAAGCCGAGCACGCAAAGCTCAAGCGGATGTACGCCGAACTGGCGATGGAGAATCATGCGTTGAAGGATCTGATTGCAAGAAAGCTTTAGACCCGGCGCATAAGCGCCCGCTCTTGGCCTGGCTGTAGGACCGCCACGGCTGGAGCGAGCGCTGGGCCTGTGCTGCGATTGGGATGCCTCGCTCAACGGTACGCTACCGCCATCGGCCAGATCGGGACGAAGAGGTAATCACGTTACTGGCCGAGCTCTCTGAGCGCTTTCCGGAGCGCGGCTTCGGCAAGCTATTTCAACTGATTCGTCGCCGCGGTTTGGTCTGGAATCACAAGCGTGTCTGGCGTGTGTATTGCTTAATGAAGTTCAACCAGCGTCGGCGAGGGAAGAAGCGCCTTCCAAACCGACACCCGAGGCCGTTGGTGGCCGGTGAGCGGATCAACGGCAGTTGGTCGATCGACTTCATTTCCGACGCGCTTTGGGATAGGTGGCGGTTCCGGACATTCAACGTAATCGACGATTTCAGTCGCAAGGCTTTGGCCATCGAAGTTGATCTGAATTTACCGGCTACGCGGGTCATACGCACTTTGGAACGAATTGCGGCGTGGCGAGGCTATCCGGCATAGCTTCGCCTGGACAATGGCCCCGAGTTCATCGCTTTGGCTTTGGCGGATTGGGCGGAGCGAAAGAACATCGCGTTGGATTTCATCGAGCCAGGACGACCGACGCAGAACGGCTTCATCGAACGCTTCAATGGCAGCTTTCGACGTGGCGTGCTGGATATGCCCGTCTTCCGCAATCTCGCCGAAGTATGTGAACAAGCGGGACAGTGGTTGGCCGATTACAACACCGAGATATCTCACGACAGCCTTGCCGGGCTGACGCCTGCCGAGTTCCGCCAATACGACGAACCGGAAACCTCTAATTTAGCCTGGCTTTGAATTATGGGGAGTCGACACTAACGCTCTGTTTGCCGATGGCGGGTTGGTTATTGCGGCGCAGCCTGCTGCAGCTCCACCGCGTAGATCACACTGTCCTCGATCCGGCCGTCAACGGCGAACGCGATGGATAGCTGGTCAGGCGCAAGATCGGTGCGGTGAGTGAAGCACGTGGCTACACCTTTGGTGCAACTGAAATCCCAAGCTTCACCGCCTGCAACGCGCAGATCGCCCACCGTCGTTCGGTTCGTGATCACCAATCCTTGCAAGGATAGCGGCTGACTGAAGACGTGTAGCGGTTCCAGCTCGGTGCCGGGCGCAGCGACTTCAAAGCCAGCAGCTTCGCGGTCCATATGGTTCAGGACAATGGTGACGATGGTGGCATTGGGGCTTTTGCCGTTGTCGGGATAGACACGGATGCCAAGCTTGTCCCAAACCAGTACGGTAAGGCCGGGGCTTGGCTGGGTGCTTCGATAGTCTTGGCCCAGCGCTTGTATCCATTCGCTCATCGGTGCGCCGAGATTCATTGCGTTGCCTTGATAGACCAAACCAGTTGGCGTGGTTTCGATCAAAGGTCCTGCGCTGGCAGCTGCGGCGGTAGTTGCTGCCGCAGGAGACTGAGCACGGGAAGATCTCGCATCGCAGCCGACGAGTGCGATACCAAGCGTGGCGGCTGTGAGTAGACGTCTGCCGACTTCTTGCCGCGTCACTTGACCTCGTTCTCCTTGCTGAGAATGTCTTTGTAGACGTCTGCGATGTTGTCCCGGCTGCCGTCACTGACGCAACTGTGCGCATGCGCCTGGCTAGAGCTTTGGTGGTGAACGACAGCCTGGTCCGGGCGAGCCCTGTTCAATGAGTAGATCCGCGTTTGATCGCCGTCCAGACGTTGTCCAGGTGTGCCCGAATTTGCGGCAATGCTTTGGCTACGTTCGGATCATCACGGCGTTCGCCACCGAATGGTGGGTCGCCTTCGATCTCCACGAGCGAGTCGCCGTTCACCACAAAGTGTTGCTGATCACCTTGGCGTAGATCGATACGCAGTTGCTGAGGGTCGATGCCTCCTCCGCAGAAACTGTGGGTAGCGAACGTCAGCTCTGCACGGCCATCTGCATCCAGGTCTGTTGCCTGCGTCTGCTCCAGGAAATAGCCGGCGTCAAGATCAAGGCCTTCGCATGAGATGGACTGCTCAACCTGCCAGCGCGAGGTCCATGGCGCGTCAGCGGTAGTGCGAATGAACTGTTCCGCAATCAAGGTGATATGGCCGACGGACTCTTCAGTGGCGTCCTCTTGCAGTGTTTCCTCATTGCGTGAAAGCAGAAGTAGTCCGTGACCATCTTTGTCGTCGAACGCGAGCTGCTTTACAAGCGTGCCTTTGAACATGCGCTTTAGTTGGTCCAGAGGAAGATCGGCGCGTACCTGCACCTTCGCCATGCGCTCCGGCTTCACCGCGGCTACTGCCTTTGCTCTTGAAACTTCTGCTGTGTCAACTGACGTGGGTGAACTACAGCCTGGTGTGGCGAATACCGATAGAAGCGCTACTGCCAACGCTAACAGAGCTGTCTCAGCGCGTATTGCCCCCGGCTTTTTTGGCGACGACGATGCCGAGGGCGGTGTTGAGATCAGCAGCAGCCAGTTCATCGAGCTTGGATTCCTTTAGTTCCTTCTGAGCGAAGGGCAGATAGCTTGTCGGTACGTAATAGCGCAGGGTCGCAGGGTTGAATCGGACGAAGTTGATCTGATCGCTTTGGTTCCCGCCCAGGAGAACAGGCCGCTCGCGATCCATCGAATAGACGAAGCCGACGTGCGAAGTTCCTACCAGACCTATAGCGCCATACACGGGTTCGTCGATCTGGTTGAAATTGGTAGTATCCGCGGCGAAGGACCGCGCACGGTAGGGGTACGGCGAAGAAATGGGATAACCCGCGCTGCGTAGGCACCAGTTCACGAACGAGGCGCACCAAGCGTTGGCGCTACCCGACAGACTGGTGAATTGCCGACCGTAGCCTAGTTCGGAATGGAAATTCACAGTCTGGCTGATCTCGTCTTCTTTCTTTCCCGCCCACTTGCTAGCCTGGGTGTAGGCGTGTTCGATCCACGGCGCACGCGTTTGCGAAAAAGGAATGATCGCAATGGGATGGCCTTGGCCTTCCCGGCTACGGGTATCGCGCGCTTGCAAGATAGGTGCAGGCGCGCTGCGGCTGGTCGCTGGCGGCGGTGTGCGGGGGCGGGTTCTGATCAACGAAGGAGGGGATGTGGCTCGCGCTCCAGTCGCATTATCCGCAGCGCGTGTTCCGCTGGAAGTGGGCTTCGCGCCTGCCGGTAGCGTCAGCTTCTGTCCGGGACTGATCCGGTTGGCGTTGCTGATGGAGGGGTTGGCTGCCATCAAAGCCTGCACACTGGTGCCATGTTGATCGGCGATCTTGCCCATCGTGTCGCCAGAACGGACGCTGTATACGATGGGCTGTGGCTTGGGCGGGGCCGCCGGTCCGGGATCATTGGCGGCTGTGGTCTGCGGCTTGCCGTAGATCCAGACAACGTGGCCGGGATAGATGCGGTTGGGGTTGCGGATCTGGTTGTTTGCTGTCAGCTCGCCGACAGATGTCTTGAATCGCGCCGCGATTGAAGCGAGCGTGTCGCCCGGCTGCACCACGTAGCGCAGGGGAGCACGGCTACCGTCGGCAGTACGGGTGGGGTTATGGGGTTGCGAGTTGCCACCAATGGTCATCAACTGGCGGGCAAAAATCAGCGAGGACGAGGCTTTTTGCAAAGCAAATTCGCCAATCTTTGTGCCGAGCTTGCCGGATTCGTCCAGGAACAGTTCGATCAATTCGCCTGGTTGGCGGGTAACGAAAGTCGGGAGTACACCATTCTGGTTGGTAGAGGTCTTCCTCTCACCTGTGGCGCTGCTGCGGACGATAACGGGGGTGGCAGGCAATGGCCTGGCGCCGTCTGACAACGTGACTTGAGTAGCGTGAACGATGCGTTCTTTGCGCGAATCAGCATTGGCATTGAAACCCTCATACTGCTCCATGGCGGCGACCATGCCGTTGAACTGCTCCGGTGTCATGTCTTTGATGACGGTGTCGTCAGTAGCACCAGAGCGGTTCCGGACAAACGCGAGATAGGCAGCAGTATCGTTCTCGTCCTCTGGTGCGTAGACATGCATGGCATCGTGCAATGTCATTTCGTTGTACTTGCGCCGCAGCAAGGCTCGCTTCTCATCCCGTCCGTCTTCAGCAGTCGGAAAGATGGCGAATTTCCCACTTTTGGTGTCGGCCTCGCCTATCATTTTCTGGTACTTGCCGCCGGGCCGCAGGTTGCCTGGATTGTTCAGTAACCAAGCCAGCGTGCCGCCACTGCGGATGAGCTTGTCGCCGGTGTCGGCGGTGAACTCCACGGTCCGTGTTTCCCTGTCGAAAGTTGCGCTGATATAGGTGGTCATCCGGTATCCGCCTATCGATTGGAAATTCTGGTCAACGCCTGCGTGACATTCACGCCCTTTGGAAGCAGTCGGGTGGTGTCGAGCACCCACACCCAGCGTTCTTCATCTGGTTGCTGCTTCAGCAGATAGCGGTACATCTCAACAGTGCTGTCTTCGTCGTACGGCGTTGTCTTGAACTTCAATTGTGCGACGTACAAGGCAACGTCATTTGACTCAACGACTACGCGCGCGTCGCGCAACGGAAAGTCTGCGGTAGCAGTGACTTTGACGAGGAATTCGGTAGGGGGTGCTTCGGAGCTTGGTAGCAGTGGCAGCTGATTCCACACCGCACCATCGGACGCAGGGTGATACTGGAAAGTGTAGACGTGAAAGCTGTGGGCATTGAAATGGCTGACGTAGCCAGAGTTGACGCGCAGGGTGCCTTGGGAGGTTCTGATGTCGGTGTTGCCGGAGGCGTACTGTTGCGCTTGGGCGGCCGGTACCCAGCTCAGGCACAGAAGCATGAGGAGCGAAAATATCTTCATGTGGATGCCGGAGATTCGTTGAGGAGTTCGAGGATCTGCTCTGAAGTGAGCGAGCCGGTGGGTGGGTCGCTTGGCTGGCCAAGGAATGGATCTACGCCTTCGAAGTCAGGGTTGTCGCCGTCATTCTCTGGCGGCAAACCTGCACTGGAAGCAATTTTGTCCCAACTATCCTCGCCAACCTGCAATGTCAAAGGGCGACCCAGACCGTCGGCCATGACGCGTGGCAGGCGGCCATCCTCGCCAACGGTGCCGCTGGTAACTTCTTTGCCATCGGCATCGTTGATGCGGAACGGTTTGCCTTTCCAGCCCAGGTCCGCGGCCAACGCATCACTGCCTTCCAGAGCGAAACGTAGGCTTTCCTTGAACGCGAAAAGGCCGGCGGGAAGTGCCGGCAAGGCCGGTGCATCGCTGCTGCCGCCCAGGAATGGATGCTCGCCCGCCTTGACCTTGAACTCCCCAGGGCAGCTGAAGGTGATATCGCCACCTTCCAGGGTGATTGCGCTGCTGCCTGCCTGCAGGACCACCTTGCTCTTGGCGAGTACATCGATGCGCTGGTCGGTGGCGGTGACGGTAATGGCCTGGTCGGCCAGCAGTTCCAGTTCGCCGTCGTTGGCCTGCAGGCTGACGGGGCCGTTGGCAGCAATCAACCGCACCGGGCCGGCTTGCGCGAACAGCGAAACCTGGCCGCCGGAGACCGCAGCGATGGTTTCCCCGCTGCTGGCGTGCAGGTCTTGTTGTACGGTCAATTGCAGGTTCTGCCCGGCGAACGCAATCGCGCTTGCGGGTGTGGTCCAGGCGATATGATTGGGTGCTTCAGCCAGCAACAGCGGCTTGGCGAAGCGCTCAACCGCTTTGTCGCCGGGTGTACGGCCATCGTTGGGCTTGAACTGGGACTGGCCATTCACTACGCCTTGGAAGCGGCCGTCCACGCTGGGATCGATCTGCTCGCGCAACTGACCAGTGTGCTGCCACGCGTTGAGGCCCGGGACCTGCTGTTGCTGCAGTGTCTGCTGCATCTGCTCCAGGCTGCGTTCGGCACCCCTGAGCTGGGCAACGACCTCGGCATTGTCCATCACCGTTGACGCTGCGCGCTCCTGGGTACTGGCGGACAACAGCAAGCCCTCGGCTGCATGCACATTGCCCCAGCCCTGCGTCGCCAGTTCAAAACCTTCGCCACGCAATGCGCCGCGCTCCGTGTTCTGATGTTGGATCAGGTAGCCCAGTTCAAGCCGGCTGTCGGCAAGTGAACTGTGCAGGCGTGTGCGTAGCTGGCCGGGGGTGTCGTCGATCAGCCACTGCTGGCTCCCGCTGCCATCGTGCGCTTGTGTATGCAGCCCGCTGAGTACACCTGGATGCTTTGCGTTGTCGTCAATGCCGCCGCCAAAGGGAGGCGCAACATTGCCGTTGTACAACTGGCCGGTGATGCGCGGCTGATCGATGTCGCCGTGCAGGAATTCCACCAGTACTTCGCTGCCGATGCGGGGAAGAAAGGCGGTACCCCAGTTGGGGCCGGCAATCCATTCGGCGACGGACACCCAGCTGCCGCTGGATTGGTCGCCGGGCGCGTGGCCGGCTTGGGCGCTGCCGGTTTCGCTCAATCCGCCGGCGTTCGGGGCGCTGCCACGCTGCCAGCCGAACTGGACGCGCACCTGGTGTTCGCGGTTGGGAGTGAGTGCGGCATCAGCGATGCCAACCACGCGGGCGGTCTGCGGGCCGTGCAGGGTAGGGCGGTCATGCGGTAGCGCACGCACCGGCACACTGGCCGCGGTCGCGATGAAGTTGTTGCGATAGCTGCCGCGCTCCAGGGCGGTATCGCCAAGCAGCTCGGCAATGCCGCTTTCCAGGTTGTTCACGGCGGCGTGGGCGACGACCAGCACCTGGAACTGGCTGCCCTCATGTTGCGGGTGCTGGGTCAGGTTGAAACGTGCGCCCGCCGCCATGCGGCGTTCGCTGCTGCTGCCGTTATGCAGCAGTTGGGCAACCTGCAACGCGTCCAGTCGCGCCTGGGCCTCGTTCTGCGCCCAGGTGGACTCGTTGAAGCGGCCAGCCCGCGGCTGCACATACACTTCCAGCGGCGGAACGTCACCGCTTTGTGCGTTGGCTTGCCCTGCAATCGCGTTGAGTTTGTCGGCATGCCAACTGGCAACGGTACTGCTGTTGGGAACCAGTTGCTGCTGCTCGCTGAAACCGGTTATGCCGTCACTGGATTCGCTGGCGGCAATGCGATGAAAGCGGATGTTGCCGAGGTCAGGCAATTCGGCCTGAGGCTCAAACACCACGAAGGTATGTGCGCCATCGCCGTCCTGGGTTTGCTCGATGCGCCAGCCCAAGCCACTTTCAGCCAATAGCCGACTGATGAATTCCCAATCGCTCTCGCGGTATTGCGTGGTGATTGGGCGCTGTGGCAAGGCGGCTTCGATATCGAAGCGATAGGACGCCTGCGGGTAATCATCAAAAATCTGCCCGCAGATCGCGCGTACATCCAGGTCTTGGAAGATCACCGCGTTGCGGCGCAAGCGTAGCAGTGCCGTCCACGGTTCGAGCGTGAGCTGGTAGCGGGCAAGGCCACCGTCGCTGCCCAGCTGCGCCACGTCGGTACACAAGCCGTGCCACTGTCGCGGCGACCCGTCCGGCAGCTGAAGCTGCAGGGTCAGTGGCTGTTCCAGCCAACCATCTGTCTCCAGGTACGCGTCGGTGCAGAGGCAGTCGATCTGCAGCCGCGTGACGCCGCACAGGGCCTCCTGGCCCTCGAAGCGCTCAACCACCAGGCCCTCATGCGGGGCCTGCAGTTTGATCAGACGATTCTGGTGTGACAGCGCGGCGAGCGCGGCAGACAACGAGGAGCTCGGGATGTCCATATCGACAGGCTCATGGCAAGGTGATCGTGATGTGTGCAGTGCGCTCGGGCATTTGCACGACGTTGTTGTAGGCCGCCAACTGCTGGCGGGTATCGTGACCCATGTAGGTGCGCAGGCCGATGAAGGCCAGCACGCCGAAGCAACCAACAACTGCGGCTGGCAACCACAACGGGATGACCCGGCGCAGCTGGTTCCGGATATTGTCCGGTGGCAATGCATGCGGGGCGAAGCCGTGGCGTTTGCCCTTGAGGTAGACGATCTCATCGCCAAGTCGCGCGGTGAGATAACCGAGCTTCTCTGTACCTTCTAGGCGATACTTGCCTTCGAAGCCCATCAGCAGGCAGTAGTGGTACACCTCCAGTGACGGCAGGCGTGGACCACCCTGGCGGCGCAACTCCTCAAGCTTGTCGAAGAAATGCTCGCCGGCAAGATGCTCGCCGAACATGCGCAACTGCAGCGGGCTGCGTTCCCATACTTCATGCAGTGGCGAAGGCTGGGAGAGGATGGCTTCGTCCACCGCAGCGCAGAACGCATACTTGGAGGCATATACGTCCTCTGCTGCGATCCCAAGGCGCATCGCATTGCGTTCGACGCCGTCGAGGAACTTCTGCACGGTCTGCACGAAGCCCTCGGCGTCGTTGGGCAACTGCCCGCGCTTCAGTAACAACAGCAGGTAGAAACCATCGGACATCAGATCCTGCAGGCTTTGCGGAGCCGCCGTGATCGGAGTGCTGTTGGCCATGGCCGCATTGCCGGTCAGTGACGGCATCGGGCCCGGGGTGGGAGGCAGGTGTGAATTCATCAGGTGGTCACCGCAACGAGTTCCAGTTTCAGGTCGGCAATGCCGGCCGGGACGTAGATCATCAGCGACTGCGATTTGAGCATGCGCTCGTACAGCGCGCCGCGCGGATCAATTTCGAAATAGTGACTGCCAGGCCGTACCGGAATAGCGGCCGGTACCTGCGCGGCGTGGGTGAGCTTCACGCCGGGCAGCGCAGAAAGAACGCATTTCTCCACATCATCCGGTGCGCCGATCTTGAAGCGGATCGGGACGGTCTGGATGAGGTCCTGCGCCGGCATGGAAGCCGACACGGACAGATAGAACGACGCTTCGCCGTCGATGCGCTGCGAATCGAGCCGGCCAAGATGATAGGACGGCTTGATCTCGTTCAGCGCGATCTTGAAATAACGCGTGGAGATCACCGTCTCAAGCAGGGCGCGTACGATTTCCAGCAGCTTGCGGAACGAGGCTTCCGGCTGGTCGTGGCGATACACCGGAAGATCGTTCAACTGATAGGTGTTGGAGAAGGTGAGCAGGGCGCCGGCCATGCGCAGCAATTCCTGGTGCAGGCGCTCCGGGTGCAGCTGCGGGTGATGCAGCAGATGCGCCAGGGCACTGAACGACGAGTTGATCGTATGCAGCAGCCAGAACGAGGCGATATCGCCTGAGCGGAATTCGATGATGTTCTGCGAGGTCTGCCGATGCAGGCCGTACAGCGCATCCACCTTGGCCTGCAACGCATCCAGCACCGAGCGCAGCTCGCGATGCAGGAAGGGGGAGGCCTGCAGCTGTGCGCACGGCGGGATGAATTCATCATCAAGCTCGAAGCCGCCGCTTGACGTGCGGCGCACGCGTGCAACCGGTACGGTGGTGTAGGCGTCCTTGGGCTGATCGTCGGTGAGCAGCTTCACCGCCTTGCTGAGGTAAGCCAGCTCAGCCTCGGCCGCATCGGTGAACAAGTCATCCGAAACCCGGTTGGCTTGCCGGTAACGCGCCAGCACACTGCCCTCGGCGTCGGCGCAATTGCGACCATCATCACGCAACAGCGGTAATGCGAGATACACAATCGTCGCCTGTACCCCCGCTGGCAGGTCCTGCAGCGAGACAGCGTCGGGCAGGCTGTCATGCACCGGCGCGTCGTAGGTCTCACCGTCGGGGAACACTGCGGACAGGTCCAGCGGTCGCAAGGTTCCACCGGTCAACGCATGCGGATCGAAACGTACACGCCTTGCGCCCCAGGCATAGGGGTGCAGCGTCTGGGACAGGTCCTGCAGACGTGCCTCGTGATAGGCGTCCTGACGCTGGAAGTGCTGTGGGCGCAGGAACAAACCTTCACCCCATAAAACCTTCGACATCCTGCTTACGTAAGCCACATTTCAATCCTTGGAAATCCTGTCGGCGCGTTGCATCCAGCATGCTGCTCAAGCCGCTTGATTCGCGTTGTTGGCAGCTTTGCAGCGTGATGTGAAAACTCCATTCACATCATGATTTTCATCACAGCTTGTGGTGCGAACGCGAAAGATACTAGCGCATGCCTGCGCTGCAATGTTGAGGTTGCCGCAAAAATGCGGGCCGTTCAGCGGGCGCCGGCACAACGCACCGAGGCCAAACTGCCGGGGTCCCCCGAGATGCGTGAGCTCAACGCACTGCTATCGGTAGTGAGTGCGCAGGCGTGGACACCAATGGTTATGCCATCGCTGGGCAGGTTCTTCGTGCGCGCGTCAAAGGCCATGCGCCAACGGTTCTCGGCCGGGGAGCGGAACAGTGCAACGACGCCAATCACGGCGGTGCCATCGCTTAGTTGTTCGGACAATTCCTGCCGTACACCCGGTGTCAGTACTACTTCGTTGACCGATAGCAGATCCGCTCCCAGTGCAGCCTGTTCGCCGGCCTGGTCGAGGAATGCATTGAAGGTGGCCTGCTCGAAACGCTGTGCGCTGCGCAGGTGATAGATCTTGAGAACCGCAGCACTGGCGCGCTTGTCATTGCCGGCATTGAGATTGGTCCCGGCGTAGATTTTCAGCGGAACTACCGGAGGTTTCTCAGGCTTGGCTTCACGCAGGCCAACTGCTTGCAGTGTACTGTCCATGGCCTTGCCCAGTTTGCTGCCGGATGCACAGCCACCTAACCCGATGGTGCTAACAAGGATGAAAGTTGGGAGTGAAACCACACGCAAAAGTTTGCTCATGTACGCATTCATTTAGTGATGGGCGCCAAGAAAGCAGCGGGTGAACGATGACATCTGGTTGCGAGTGCAACACGACGATGTGAAGGAAATGTTCAGAACAAACAGATCGCGATTTCGAAAATGACTATACCGGCGCGCATTCCCGAATGTACACTGCCGCCGCTGGGACTGGATTCCCGCGAGTTGTATCGGCGGAAATGCGGCTCCCTTTAGGAACTTATTTCGACGAAGGAATCACTATGGATGTGAAGGTGTTTGGGGCGGCAACACGTCGTTCGATTTTGGCGTTGGCATTGGTGTCGGGGTTGGGCGCTTGTGCATCCACGCCGAAGAAGGCAGCAGAAGTTCCTTTCGATGTAACGCTGGCCAATGCCGAGGCGCAGGTGTCGACGGCAGGTGCCGATGCAGCGATCAGCGCATTTGAGCTCGCTGCGAAAGCCGATCCCACGCGCAAGGAGCCGTGGGTACGTATCGCCCAGCTGCAGTTCGACCAGAACCGCTATGCACGCGCGATCGTGGCAGCGGAAGAAGTGCTGCAACGCGATCCCGATGATCTTGTCGCCGACGGCGTGCTGACTGTCGCCGGCTTCCGTATCGCCAATGAGTCGTTGCAGCGCCTGGATGGGCGCGGCGCGCTGGCCTCGGAAACCGCACAGCGCGAAGCACAGACCCTGGTCACCACGCTGCGCTCCACCATGGGCGACGCCATTCTTGAAACCGGCAAGCCGAAGCCGCGCGCCACGCGACAGGCTACGCGTTCCACCGCCGCCGGGCGCCGCGCTACGCCGCCGGCAGCTGCCCAGCCTGCACCGGCGCGTCCGGCACGCGACAACGGCGCCGATCCCTTCCAGAACATTGGCAATTAAGCCGGATCAACAGGACCAGTCAGGAGACACCCATGGCCAAGAAGGACAGCGTTCAAAAGCGGCTACAGAAGATCCGGCCGCCGCGCGTGCAGCTTACTTATGACGTAGAGAAGGGCGACGCGATCGAGCAGAAAGAGCTGCCGTTTGTGGTTGGTGTGATGGGTGACTTCAGTGGCACGCCGGAAAACCCGCTCCCCAAGGTCAAGGATCGCAAGTTCGTCAACGTCGACCTCGACAACTTCGACGAAGTGATGGAAGCCGCCGGTCCGCGCGCGGTCTATCGCGTGCCGAACAAGATCAGCGAGAGCGGCGGCGAGTTCGGCGTGGAGTTGAAGTTCAACTCGATCGAGGATTTCCGCCCTGAATCCGTGGTCCAGCAGATCGATCCGCTGCGCCGCCTGCTGGAGTCGCGCACCAAGCTGGCCGATCTGCGCAACAAGTTGGCGGGCAATGAAAAGCTCGAGGACCTGTTGACGGATGTGCTCAACAACACCGAGCAACTCAAGAAGCTCGGCGCGGCGAAGGAGGAATAAGCGATGGCATCTGAAGCCACACAGCTGGCCGCGCAGGAAGCGGTCACCGAAGAGATCGATCTTCTCGACCAGATCGTTGAAAAGAGCAAGGTTGCCAAGTCGCGCACGGAGCACGAGCGTGCCAAGGACATCATCTCCGCGCTGGCGCAGGAGGTCATGGACGGCACGGTGGTGGTGTCGGACAACCTCAACCTGACCCTTGATGCGCGCATCGCCGAGATCGACCGGATCATTTCCGAGCAGCTCAGCGCGGTGATGCATGCCCAGGAATTCCAGGCGCTGGAAGGCAGCTGGCGCGGCCTGCACTACCTGTGCTCGCAGACCTCAACTGGGCCGAACATGAAGATCAAGGTCTTCAATTCGCCGAAGAAGGACCTGGTCAAGGACTTCAAGTCCGCGATTGATTTCGACCAGAGCGCACTGTTCAAGAAGGTCTACGAAGAAGAGTTCGGCACCTTCGGTGGTGCGCCGTTCGGCGCGCTGATCGGCGACTATTATCTCGGTCGTCAGCCGGAAGACATGTACTTCATCGAGCAGATGTCGCATGTGGCTGCTGCCGCACACGCGCCGTTCCTGTCTGCTGCCAGCGAAGGCATGTTCGGTCTGGAGTCGTTTACTGACCTGGGCAAGCCACGCGACCTGGCCAAGGTGTTCGACACGGTTGAGTACGCCAAGTGGAAGTCGTTCCGCGAGAGCGAGGACAGCCGCTACGTTGGCCTGACACTGCCGCGTTTCCTCGGCCGCCTGCCGTACAACCCCAAGGATGGCACCACGGTCGAGGGCTTCAACTTCGTCGAGGAGATCGAAGCCGCGGATCACAGCAAGTTCCTGTGGTGCAACACCGCCTATGCGGCGGGTGCACGCCTTACCCAGGCGTTCGAAAGCTACGGCTGGTGTGCTGCGATTCGTGGCGTTGAAGGTGGTGGTCTGGTCGAGGATCTGCCGACCCACACCTTCCGTACCGATGACGGTGAGGTGGCGCTGAAGTGCCCGACCGAAGTGGCCATCACCGATCGTCGTGAGAAAGAGCTCAGCGACCTCGGCTTCATGCCGCTTGTTCACTGTAAAAATACCGACTACGCCGCATTTTTTGGCGCGCAGTCGGCACAGAAGCCGAAGAAGTACAACACCGATTCGGCCAATGCCAACGCGATCCTGTCTGCGCAGCTGCAGTACATTTTCGCGGTTTCGCGCATCGCTCACTACCTCAAGGCGATGATGCGCGAAAAGATCGGCAGCTTTGCCTCCGCGGGCAACGTCGAGGAATTCCTGAATCGTTGGATCGCCCAGTACGTATTGTTGGACGACAACGCCAGCCAGGAAGCCAAGGCGCAGTTCCCGTTGCGCGAAGCGTCTGTGCAGGTTTCGGAAGTGCCGGGCAAGCCCGGTGTCTACCGCGCGGTGGCCTTCATCAGGCCGCATTTCCAGCTCGATGAGCTGTCTGTTTCGTTGCGACTGGTCGCCGAATTGCCGGCGTCCGCGAAAAAGTCGTGATGTTTTGATGTTGCTGTAGCGTCGGGTAGGGACCTCGGTCCCTTCCTCGCGGTGGCGCACATTTCTAGAGGGCGAAGCCCCCCTCAACCGCCAGGCCCCCGCCTGGCAAACAATCTCACGGAAGAACGGAATTTAGGAGACCAGATATGCAGCACGCTTTTCTTTCCATTGACACCATCAAGGGTGAGTCGCACGACGACAAGCACAAGGATTGGATTGAAATCCAGTCTTTCTCGCAGGACCTGCTGCAGCCGCGTTCGGCGACTGCTTCCACCTCCGGTGGTACCACGGCAGCCCGCGTGAACCTGTCGCCGATCGAAATCATCAAGTCGATCGACCTCGCATCCACGGCACTTAACCAGGCCGCTGCAAACGGCACCACCTTCCCCAAGGCACGCGTTGAGTTCATGCGCGCTGACAAGGACGGCAACGCGATCAATTACTACCTGGTCGAGCTGCTGAACGTGCTGGTACACCGCGTCACCACTACGGTTGACAAGGAAGGTATGCCGCAGGAAGTGGTGCAGTTGAGCTTTGGTGCCATCAAGTGGACTTACCAGCAGCAGAAGCCGGAAGGCGGCGTTGGTGGCAAGACCGTGGCGCAGTGGAGCGCAACCAAGAACATCCCGAACTACACCGTTTGATGATGTGTTCTGCGATGGCGCGTCATGCGCCATCGCAGTCTCAATCCCGGCAAGGCCAGGAAAGGCCCTGCAGTTGCATCGCTGCCGTAACGCACGGATGCCCAGCTACCGGAAACAACGATGAAGGGACTCGAACCCAGCCTGTTGGAAAAACTGTTTGACGATAATCCGCGCAGTGCGGGTGCCGGGCCGATCTTCAAGTCCGTATCGCTGGAACAGTACAAGGAATCCATCGCACGAGACCTGGAGGGGCTGCTGAACTCGCGCGCCGCATTCCAGGAGAGCGATATGGCCGAGTTCCCCAATTGCCGCCAGTCGCTGCTGACCTATGGGCTGGGCGATTTCTCGGCAATGAGCCTGGCCAACGCCTACGACCGCTCCGCCATTTGCCGCTCGCTGGAGCAGGCCGTTGGCCGTCATGAGCGCCGCTTGAAGAATGTCAGTGTGCAGCTCGATGCTGGCAAACAGTTCGCCGGCGGGCTGCATTTCACCATTCACGCGCTGCTGGACCTCGAGCCTGCGCGTGAACCGGTAAGTTTCGACGCAATGCTGCAGCCGTCCACATTGCAGTATCAGGTCACCCGCGCCCGTCGCACGCAACAGGCGCTCTGATGCAGGATCTGCTGCCCTTCTATGAGCGTGAACTCGCCTACCTGCGTCGCTACGGGCGCGAGTTCGCCGAACGTTATCCCAAGATCGCCGGTCGCCTGCAGCTGTCCGCCGATGGCAGCCAGGATCCGCATGTCGAACGCCTGATCGAGGCCTTCGCGCTGCTGACCGCGCGTGTATCCAAGCGTATCGATGACGACTACCCGGAGTTCACCGATGCGCTGCTGGACGTGCTTTACCCGCACTACCTGCGACCATTCCCGGCCTGCTCGATTGCCTACTTCGACATGGAAGGGGTGGCGTCCAAGCTGAGCGCGCCGGTGCGGATTCCACGTGGTACGTCGTTGCAGAGCAGGGCGGTTCGCGGGGTGCCCTGTGATTTCCGCACCAGCTATGACGTTGTGCTTGCGCCGATCAGCATTGCCTCCGTTGCGTATCGCGCGGTGGCCGATGCACCCATGGCAACGGCGTTGCCGGCGGGGAGCGGTGCGCAGATTTCGCTGGGATTCCAGCTGCTGTCCGATCAGCTTGGCTTCGGCCAACTGGGCACCGACAAGCTGCGCTTGTTCCTCGATGGCGAGCCGTCGGTGCGTGCAGCCTTGCGTGATGCCTTGCTGCTCGGGGTAAAGGCGGCCTATGTTGAATCCGATGGTGATGGGCGTTGGCGTCGTCTGGATTCCGTGCCGATCACTCCGGTGGGCTTTGCTGACAGCGAGGCATTGATCGACTTCCCGGCCCGGTCGCATCCCGCCTATCGGCTGCTCACCGAATTGTTCGGTTACCCGGAAAAGTTCGGCTTCGTTGACCTTGATCTTGCCACCACCAGTGCTGGCGCCAGCCGTCGCTTCACCTTGCACCTGATCCTGCCGGCGGGCCAACAGGAACGCGCCAATGCAATGGTGCTGGAAGACATAGGCCTGCATAACGTGCGGCTGGGCTGCACGCCCATTGTCAACCTGTTCAAGATCAATGGTGAGCCTATCCGGGTCACCCATCGCACGGTGAATTATCCTGTCCTGGCGGACGCGCGCCGCGCATTTGCCTACGAAGTGCATTCCATCGATTCGGTGCACCGTATCCGCCAGACGCCACAAGGGGAGGCGATTCACGAATTCCGGCCGTTCTATTCGCTGCATCATGGCGAGGACCCGGACCGCACCGGCCAATACTGGGTGGCTCGCCGTGACGAGAACATCGCGCGCGAGAGCCCGGGCTTCGAGATGGAGATCAGCTTCGTTGACCTGTCCTTCAATCCGGTGTTGCCGCAGACCGATACCGTCAGTCTTGAGCTGACCTGCAGCAATCGTGATCTGCCGCATCAGCTTGCCCATGGCGTGACCGGCGGTGATCTGAGCATCGAGGGAGGCAGCCCGGCCAAGGCGATCACCCTGCTGCGCAAGCCGACCCGACCGCTGCGTTTCCGTCACGGCCGCAGTGCGCAATGGCGGTTGATATCGCACCTCTCGCTGAACCAGTTGTCGCTGAGTGGAAGCGGGCTGGCCGCGCTCAAGGAGATGCTGCGTTTGTACGACTTGTCCGGCAGCAATGTGTCCGCGCGGCAGGTGGATGGCATCCTCGCACTGGAGCAGGTGCCGGCAACGACCTGGATGTCCGGTCGCCAGTTCGCCTCCGTCGTGCGTGGCCTGGAGATTCGCCTGACCATCAACGAGGCCCATTTCGTCGGTACCGGCGTGGCCGCGTTCGCGCAGGTGATGGATCATTTCTTCGCACTGTATGTGCACGCCAATAGTTTCACCCGACTGGTGCTGATTTCCGGCGACAGCGGGGAGGAGATCGTCCGATGCCAAGCGCGCAGCGGCGAATCGATCCTGGCGTAGCGCAGCAGCTGCTCGCCCAGCCGCACCGCTTCGAATTTTTCCAGGCGGTGCGGTTGCTTGAGCAGGTGTTCGAGCGGCAAGGCGTCAAGTCGGGCCAGGCCATCCCGATGCGGGTGCGCTTCCGCAACAACCTGTCGCTGGGCTTCCCGGCCACCGAGTTGTCAGCTGACGGAGAGGTGTACTCGCTGGCCGGCGATCGCCTGCAGGAGCCCGAGGCCATTGACCAGGCCTTGTCCGCCGAGACCCTGGGCGAGGTGCACCTGACCCCGCAGTTCATGGGCTTGCTGGGTACGGCCGGTGCACTTCCGCTGCATTACACCGAGACCCTGCAGGTTCGCGAGCTGTATGAGCGCGACCGTACCGCGCGCGCGTTCCTGGATATCTTTTCAACCCGTGCCGTAGCGCTGCACTACGCGGCGTGGAAGAAGCATCGGCTGGCGCTGCAGTACGAGCTGGATCGACGTGAGCGCTTCCTGCCGTTGGTGCTGTCGCTGCTCGGCATGGGCATGCATGAGTTGCGCGACCGCCTGCATGACGGCGAAGGCGACATCTTCGATCAGGCCGTGGCGTACTACGCCGGTGCGATTCGGCAGCGGCCGGTATCGGCGGCGCTGATGCAGCGCGTGCTTTCCGACTATTTCCAGGTTCCGCTTGAAGTGGAGCAGTTTGTCGGTGCCTGGTACCGCGTGCCGGCGGGACAGGCGACCCGACTGGGACAAGCCAACGCCGTGCTTGGCGCGAGTGCGCTGGCGGGTGATCGTGTCTGGCAGCGTGATCTGCGCCTGCGGCTGCGCATAGGCCCGCTTTCAAAGAAAGCGTTTGATGACTTCCTGCCCGGTGGCAATGCGGCCTTGGCCTTGGCCAAGTGGTTGGCCTTGCTGACCGGCGGGACGCTTGAGTATGAGGTGCGGCTGGTGCTGCGTGCCGAGGATGTCCAAGGTAGCGCACTGGGAAATGGCGCGCGCTTGGGTTGGGACAGCTATATGTGCACACGTGGGCAATCTGCCTCCCGCGATGACACCACCTATGGCATCCATACATTGCAATGACGAGGCGCCGGTGGCGACAACGCTGCCGGTATTTGAACGGTTTCAGCAGGGAGTGCGTGGTTCCGCATGAGCATCAACCTCAAAACACTTATCAGCAAGTTGGACGACACCTGCCGCCAGGCTACCCAGCGCGCAGCCAATCTGTGCATGGCGCGTGGCAACTATGAGGTGGACCTGGAGCACCTGTTCCTGGCCCTGCTGGAGCAGCCCAAGAGTGACTTCGTGCTGATCGCGCAGCGCAGCGGTATTTCCCCAGAGTCGCTTGAACGTGACCTCAGTGATGAAATCAGCCAGTTCAAGACCGGCAATACCCGCACCCCGGTGTTCTCACAGCATCTGCCTGCCTTGTTTGAGCACGCATGGTTGATTGCCTCGCTGGATTCGGAAACCACCCGCATCCGCAGCGGCCATCTGCTGCTGGCCCTGCTGACCGAGCCGGATCTGTCGCAGCTGGCCTACCGCGGCTCCAAATTGTTCGTTCGCTTCAAGCGTGAAGAGCTCAAGCATGATTTCGCCAAGCTGACCGAGGGCTCGCAGGAAGCACAGACTGTACGCTTCGCTGATGCCGCTGCTTCGGACGGGGCTGATGACGGTGCTGACGCGGTACCCGGTGAGGTCAAGGGGGGCTTGTCCAAGACGCCGGCGCTGGATCAGTTCACCACCAATCTCACCCAGCGTGCACGCGATGGCAAGATCGACCCGGTTATCGGTCGCGACGCCGAAATCCGCCAGGTAGTCGACATCCTGATGCGCCGTCGCCAGAACAACCCCATCCTCACGGGTGAGGCGGGCGTGGGCAAGACCGCGGTTGTGGAAGGCCTGGCCCGCCGCATTGCCGAGAAGGATGTGCCTGAGGTGTTGCAGGGTGTTGAACTGCATACCCTGGACATGGGCCTGTTGCAGGCCGGTGCCAGCGTCAAGGGTGAGTTCGAGAACCGCTTGAAGAACGTGATCGACGAGGTCAAGAAGAGCCCGCATCCGATCATCCTGTTCATCGATGAAGCCCATACGATGATTGGTGCTGGCGGCTCGGCGGGCCAGAACGACGCCGCCAACCTGCTCAAGCCGGCATTGGCGCGCGGTGAGCTGCGCACCATCGCAGCGACGACCTGGAGTGAGTACAAGAAGTACTTTGAGAAGGACGCTGCCCTGGCGCGTCGTTTCCAGGTTGTGAAGGTGGAAGAGCCCAGCGAAGTGCTGGCCGCTGCGATGTTGCGCGGCATGGTCGGCCTGATGGAGGCACATTTCGGTATCCGTGTGCTGGACGAAGCGGTCACCGAGGCGGTGCGTCTGTCACATCGCTACATCAGTGGCCGCCAGCTGCCGGACAAGGCGGTCAGCGTGCTGGACACCGCCTGCGCCAAGGTCGCCCTTGGGCAAAGCGCGACGCCGGCCATCATCGAAGACACGCGCAAGCATCTGGATCGGCTTGAGGCCGAACTGCTTGCCCTGCAGCGCGAGACCGCAGGTGGCAGCACCCAGCATGAAGAGCGCCTTGCCGAACTGAAGGCGCAGCAGATCGAGGCGCAGGCGGTGCTTGCCAGCAATGAGCAGCGCTTGGGCGTCGAGCGCGAACTCGCCGGACGGGTGGCTGCTTTGCGCCAGCAGCTTGAACAAGGGCAGACGGGCGAGGGTGAGGCGGATGCCTCGGCAGAGGGTCAGGCCGATGTGGCGGTCGCCAAGGCCACCGGCAAGCGCAGCAAGGCTGCCGCCCGCGAGCTGTCGCCACAACATGCAGAACTCGCCAAGCTGCAGGCGGAGCTGCGTGAGCTGCAGGGCGAGACTCCGATGGTGCCATTGCAGGTGGATGGCACTGTGGTCGCAGAAATCGTGTCGGCGTGGACCGGCGTGCCGCTGGGCCGCATGGTCAAGGACGAAATCCGCACCATCCGCTCGCTTGGCGCGCTGCTGCAAGAGCGGGTCATCGGCCAGGACCACGCACTCGATGCCATCGCCCAGCGTGTGCGTACCGCGACCGCGAAGTTGGAAGACCCGAACAAGCCACGCGGCGTGTTCATGTTTGTCGGCCCCTCCGGCGTCGGCAAGACGGAGACCGCACTGGCGCTGGCCGACATCCTCTACGGCGGTGAGCGCAAACTGATCACCATCAACATGAGCGAGTACCAGGAAGCGCACAGCGTATCCGGCCTGAAGGGCTCGCCGCCGGGCTATGTAGGCTATGGTGAGGGCGGGGTGCTGACTGAGGCCGTGCGCCGTAATCCGTACAGCGTGGTGTTGCTTGACGAGGTGGAGAAAGCCCATCCGGATGTGCTGGAAATGTTCTTCCAGGTGTTCGACAAGGGCATGATGGATGATGCCGAGGGGCGCGAGATCGACTTCCGCAATACCTTGATCATCCTCACCTCCAATATCGGTTCCTCGCAGATCATGCAGTCCTGCCTGAACAAACCGGCTGAAGAGATCCCCGGCGCCGAAGCGCTGAGCGAGGCACTGCGGCCCATCCTGATGCGCACGTTCAAGCCTGCGTTCCTGGGCCGTATGAAAGTCGTGCCGTACTACCCGATCAGCGACGACGTGCTGGCGCGCATCATCACGCTCAAGCTCGGCCGCATCCGCGACCGCGTCAGCGTCAACCACAAGGCCAGCTTCAGTTGGGACGAAGGCCTGGTGGAGGCCGTATTGGCACGCTGCACCGAGGTGGACTCGGGTGCACGCAATGTCGACCACATTCTCAACGGCACCCTGTTGCCGGAAATTGCAGAGAACGTGTTGACGGCCATGGCCGAAGGCACGCGCATCAACAGCATCAAGGTCAGCGCCGGCAAGAAGGGCGACTTCAAGTACAAAGTTTCTTGATTACGGACGAAGGAGAACACCATGGATTTTTTCGGATTTGACCGCCAGGCAGCACTGAACCACTGCGACAGCCTGGAGCTGGGCCTGGGACGCGACCTCGACCGCGTGCGCGCATGGAACCGCCTGCGCCCGGAGCACATCATCGAACTGCTGGATAGCGCGGTGCCGGCGGCACGCCAGGACGCCCGTAATGTGGCTGGCCAGATCAGCCGCGGCTCCTGGCGTATCCATATGGATAGCGCCCCGGTGGGTAAGCCGCAGTTGGTGAGCAATATGCGCGAAGTGCTTGTTTCCGCGGGTGGACGTGACTATCGCCTGCAGATCAGCGAAGGCGTACGCCTGCGTCTTGAGGAAATCGTGCAGAGCGCTTGATGCACCCGCAACAAGCTCGTTCCAGCGCCGGCGGGCGCTGGAATGAGTGGCGACAAATGGATGTACCCAACCGTTTTCAGTCCGGGGTGTAGCGCGCACTACACTCCATGAAGGCAGATCACCACCATGGATTTGGTAAACAATGTATTGGCGGCCTTGGCCGGGCCCGCACAGACACAGCGCTTCCTGCGGCTGCATACCGCGCTGGGCAGCGATGTGCTGATTGCGGAAACCCTGGATGGCATCGAGCAGATCGATGGCATCGGCTTTCAATGGACGATCACTGCGCTCTCGGTTGATGCAGGTTTGCAGCTGCAGCCATTGATCGGCAAGCCGGCACTGCTCCAGCTCCAGCAGGCCGATGGCAGCCATCGACCGCTACATGGCCGCATCACGGCAGCCGAGCGAATTGGCAGCAATGGTGGACTTGCCCGTTATCGTCTGCGCCTGCAACCGTGGTTGGCGTTCCTGTCGCAGCGCGTGGATAGCTACGTATTCCATGACAAAACGGTGGTCGAGATCGTCGAAGACATCTTCGCCGACTACGGCAGCTTGGCACCCGAGTGGCGCTGGGCGCTTACGGATGCTGGCCAATACGCCAAACGCAGCCTGACCACGCAGTACCAAGAGAGCGACCTTGCATTTGTGCAGCGCCTGCTGGCCGAAGAGGGCATCTTCTTCTGGTTTGAGCACGAAGGCGATGCAGATGCATCCACGTTCGGCAAACATAGTCTGGTGCTGGCCGATCACGCGCACGATGTCACCGATCTTGGCAGCGTTCGCTTTCACCGTAGCAATGAGAGTGAGCGTAGCGATGCGATCCAGAACTGGCAGGAAGGCCGCAGCTGGTGCACCACGAAAGTGGAGCGCGCCACCTGGGATTACCGAAGCCTCGAGCGTCGACAAGCGAGCGCCGAAGCGGAGCAGGGCGGCGATCTGGGTATCGTCGATCAGGACACCAGCGGACCCTATGGCTGGCAGGACAACGCCCGCGGCCAGCGCCGCGCACAGCAGCACCTGGATGCATTGCGGGTACGCGCGCACCTGATCGAGGGGGCGGGCCAATGGCGCGCGCTCGCCGCCGGCGCAAAGCTGGCACTGTCGCAGCATCCGCAGGTGCCCGGTGACGCAGCATTCCTTTGCATCTCGGTGCGGCACCAGGCGCGCAACAACCTGGACGCCGATGTATTCGATGCACTGGAGCAGACACTGGGTCCGATCAACCAGCGCACTTTGGCGCTGCCAACTGCATTGGCAGGCATCGGCATAGTTGCCGAACGCAATGACATCGACACAGGCTACTACGACAACCAGTTCGCGGTGATTCCGGCCGAGGTGAGTTACCGCCCACAGACCGAGGATGGCCACGGCGTGCACCTGCATCCACGCCCCAGCATTACAGGCACCTTGAGCGCGATCGTGGTCAGCGACGGCGATCCATTGCTGTCCGACCGTGACCACCGTATCAAAGTGCAGTTTCCGTGGCAGCGCGGTGGCAATGCCAGCAACGGTCTATCGCACCCTGCGGGGGACGACAACGCGCCCGCCGACGGCAACGCTTGGACCTGGGTGCGTGTAATGACCCCCTGGGCCGGCGACAACTGGGGCGGGGTAGTGTTGCCTCGGCGCGGTCAGGAAGTGCTGGTTGCCTTCCTGGAGGGCGATATCGATCGCCCGGTTATCGTTGGCGCGCTCTACAACGGCCGCGGTCAGCAGGATGCACAGCACAATCAGTTGAACAGCGCTGGCGCGAACGCCACCGGCAATGCCGCTGCATGGTTTGAAGGCAACGACCACGCCGCTGTATACACCGGCTTCAAGAGCCAGGCGCTGGCAGAAAGCCAAAGCGGCACCGGTGGCTACCAGCAGCTGCGCTTCGACGATACCCCCGGACAAGGCCGTGCACAGCTGTCGACAACGCAGCACGACACAACGCTCACCCTCGGACATCTGAAAGGCGGTGACGACAATGTGCGCGAAGGCGAGCGCGGCTTCGGCGTCGAGCTTTCAACCCAGGCACACGGCAGTCTGCGTGCCGGTCGCGGTCTGCTGCTGACAACCGAGGAGGGCACGCCGCAGATGGCAGCACCACAAGCCATCGCACAGCTGCAGCAAGGCCACGACCTGCTCAAGAGTCTCGCCGACTCCGCAACTGATCAAACAGCGCAGCTGCCCAAGGATCCTGCCGAACTTCCCATCGATCAAACCCTGGCCGAGCTGCAGGAGCAGCTCAAAGCAACGCATAGCGGCAGCAGCGCCGGCAGCATCAATGGCGGCGATGGTGAAGCACCCGGCTGGAGTGCGCCGGTATTGCTCGGCAGCGGCGTAGCCGGCGTAATGAGTCTGACCCCGGCCGACCAAGCCTGGGTAAGCGGCACCCACACCTTGCTGAGCAGCGGCGTTGCCCTGAACTGGATGACGCAGGGCTCGCTGAGCCTGGCAGTCGCGCAAGGTCTGGTGCTGTACACGGTAGGCAGCGAAGGCAGCAAGGAAAGCCCCAATCAGGAGCGAGGGATTGCCCTGCACGCGGCACAAGGCAAGGTGAGTGCAAGGGCGCACAAGAACCAAGCCACGATCGCCGCGAAAACCAACGTCCGGATCGCCAGCACGGAAGCCGATGTCGAGATGGCGGCGCCCAGCAAGCATCTGCTGGCTACGGCGGCCGGTGCTTACATTCGGATTGAAGGCGACAACATCGAGCTGGGCGCGCCCGGGAAGATTGAGTTCAAGGCAAGCCAGCGGGATTGGGTGGGGCCGGCTGGTGTGACAGCAGAAACCACTGTTCCGCAAAGCTCTCATAAGGCTTGTGAATATCGCGTCCGTGCAGCGGAGGTTTCCGGAGCAGGTTTTGTTCCACTTGGGCGCGCGGTATGAGGCTGGATCACAGATTTTTCAATGAGCATCAGTTTGCTCTTATAAATCCATTGCAAATGGATAGGCGCGTGGCTCGCTTGTGGCCCGGTACTCCTCTTGTGCCTGCGGAACTGCGAGCTCAACAGCAGGTCTTCCCTTACCTGATTGATCTCAGATACATGTCTACCGATGAAAGGTTGCATGCGCTGGATAAGACTGTTGAGTACGCTCACTCTCATGAGCAGAGCCCATTCTCCGCGTTGATAGCTAGTCAAGAGAGCCACGCGCGTTTACGAAGTCATCTCTCACGAGTCATGGTAAGACAGATTGAAGGCGAAAAAATGCTCTTCCGCTACTACGATCCACGGGTTTGGGAGTGCCTGCTTTGGATATTGAGCGAAGCACAACTTAGCTCCCTGCTGGGCCCTATTGTTCGTTGGACCGCGCCATTGGCTGGGGGGATGGATTGGATTTCGTACGCTGGTAAGGGTCTGTCGCATGAAGCGTTGATGTTCGATGCTGCGCAACTTCGAGCTATTGCGTCGCTGGCTTCGGTAAATCGTGTGGTTGCGCGGCTTAACGTTGATGTCGAACAGCTGGGGCGGCCAGAAGGACTATCTCAACGTATCTATAAGGAGATCGAGCGCGCGCGAAGTTTCGGTCTGACAGATTTTGATGATCTAGAGGCCTTTGCTTATATCTCCATCTCCGAGTCGCCGATAGTTCATGAAAATCTCGCTTTTCGAGAAGCGATAGATATTGCTAAGGCCGATCCCGGGGCATATCGCAGCATTGTGACAAATCTGGTTGAGCATATGCATGCACAATCATTGAACATTTATGAAAGTTACGGAGCTAGATAGCATGGAACGTAGGCCAACACAGTCGTGCGATCCCGCGAAGAAATGCGATGTGTGTGATCAGGTGGGTTTGCCCATATTGCCAGTGCGTTATGCGATTTGTCGCTCGGACGTGAAAGATAGTTGGCAGGGCCCTCGATTGAGTGGAAGCTTCGGCAAGGAGGTATCTGCAATCTCACTTCCTGACGGCGAGGCACACTATACGCTTAGGCTTGCCCGCTATGGGTACCTCTATGTATTCAATGAAGTCAGGGGTGAATGGAAGGGCTTCCAAGTAACAAGCGATTCTTATCTGCTTGAGTTCGACCCTCATGGTGTTCCACCGCCTCGCGAGGAGTTCGAGCCAAGCTGCGCCAGAATGGCGGACTCTCAGGTTGCAAGGTTTGTAACCATTCCAGATCCTAAACGTGCGGGTAATGTGTGGTTCGGGTTTAGCGAAGCGCCTTGGCCTGCAGAAGTGCTGAAGCGCAATCGGACCGCTGCCGAACGTCGAAAGCACATGCGCTGCGTAAACGTGCAGAACTGGCTGGGCGGAAAGATAATTGAACACGCGGGCAGTGCGCTCGATGCATCTGCACAGGTGAGCGAATTTAAATTCGGCAAACTGCCTAGGCAAAGCAGCGTAACCAATATTCCGTTCGTTGCTTCGAGCAATTCTACACCGACAGTGCCAGGGAGCCCAATTCTTGTCGACGGGGTTGTTTCGTCCGTTATTGAAGGGGTCACCGTATACGGGAATCCCGGATTTGATTTCTCATTCCTCCCTTTCTGCAGGAGTAAGCAGGATATACCTGGAATGGAGGCTTGGCTGCAGAAGTCGGCTTCGATTGGGCGGCCGATGATGCTGGCACTTAATGATCCGGCGGGAATCACGCAAGAGTTGTCTGCGCTAATGCGCAAGAAAGCGCGTGATTTCGAGGAGGAAAATGATAGGGCTTGGAAACAGGTAAGTGCGGTTGCTATTCACAGCATGCGACAGGCTATCGAAGACCAAGCCGCCGCTGAAGAATTGAGTTCCGTAAAGTCGAGAGTATACACAGGCCGGGCAGCTATCGAACTCTATGCAGCCGGTGTGACCAAAATTCCGGATGAGTTGACGCCAGAGCAAGATAGGAACGCCCGCGATTCTGCGTGGAAGAGGTATCGAGATGATTACGATGATGATGCGCTGAAGGCATTTGAGTCCAACCTCGAGAAGGAGATGCATGATTATACAGTGGCGCACATAACGCCCTTGGCTTTAAGTTTTGTCAAGTGGTATAGGCACGATGTGTTTAGGTCTTGGCTTGCGTGTAATCACCACGATGAAGTCTCATATAGCTCGATGCGACTGACAGAGATCGTCGAGAACTCGTTGGACGGGATTGTTGGGCATGACGCCATTCAGGCGGCGGTCCTTCAAGATCTAGTTGGACGTTTTACCGATCTGAAAAATGTAACAATGCGCGCCTTGACTCTGAACGACAGTCTTGCGGCTGAGGTAATTGAACAGCAATCAAAGTCGCTAGCGGATAACCCGGGAGCTTGGTCCAACCTTTTCAAGGCATATGGTCATGTTCTGGCTCGGGGGCGGGAGAAGCCTCAGGAACTTCAACGAGGGTTAGGGCTGGTCGCAAGCTTGGTATACAAAATATCCGGAGGGATTGTCACTTGCCTTTCTAAAGTTGGATCTGCGCTTAGACGAGGTAGTGTCAACGTTGCCATTACGGCTGCAACGAGAAACAACATGTTGGGTCTCTTGGGGGTTTTATCTGGAAAGAGAATCGAACGCATTGGGATTCAGGCTTCAGAGAGGGAGATGGCGCATTTTCTCACTGAGGCATTGAGTCAAGGACAGCCGGGCATAGATAAACAGCAGTTACGTGCACGGATCGATCAGCACCTGCGACAGGAACTAAGTGAGCGAAGTGGGGCGCGAACGGCTACTGGCGAGCGGAATGCGCGAGGCCGAAAAGTTTTTCAATGGGCAGTATTTTGGGATCAACGTGCCATCAGTGCCGCTAGAGGGGGTAGCCCAGGTGCTCTTGGGAACCTCTTGATGACCGAAGACCAAATAAGGTCTATGGTTCAGAATCGGACATCCCAGCATATGGGGCCGCGGGTGAGCTTGGATGTACGTCTCGGTGTGGTTGGTCTTGTATTAGACGCGTGGAACACATGCGATGCCTATGGAAAGCTTGACGTCACGTCCGAGGGTCCAGCGCTCCGCAGGGGCCTTTCTATGGCCTCCGCCCTGATGGGATTCGTCGCGACAAGTGTTGAGCTCGCTGGACTTGGCCTGGAGAAGACGCAGTGGGGTAGAGCCGCCCTGCAAAACGAGATCAGATTTGGGGCTGCGCGTGTAGCTACTCGAGCTGGGGCAATTGGTTTCTATGCACGCGTTTTTGGAGTGGTTGGGGGTATTTTGGGGGCTGTTGTTGACGGATGGAAGGCTATGGATGCTATAAGAAAAGGTGATATTCCTATGGCCGTCTTCTATGGTGTCACTGCGGTGTCCGGTGTGGTGGTAAGCGTCTTGATGCTCGCTGGCGTTCTTACTGTCGGGGTGGGCTTCGTTGTGCTGCTCGTTCTTGGACTTCTGAGTATGTTGGGGGAATGGTTGATAAATCTAGTTCGCGACGACAAGATCGAGGTGTGGATAGATAAAACCCCATTTGGTGTGAATAATCATGGCCGTTTTGAATCCGTAGAGGATCAGGAAACTGCTTACAATGCGTTGATGCCGGCTGAGGGTTAAGTTATGAGTCAGTTTGCGGGGTGGTTGGCCCAGCGTTACAAGGTTGAGCGTCCTCTGTCCGATTACGAGGTTGCCGCTGGATTTGATAAGCTTTGCTCATTCAAGATTTCGAAGCCAATTGATCAGGGGTTGATAGCAATAAACTCGACATACATGGAGTATGTCGATAGGCACTTCGACTATCGTGGTTGGGCGGCGATGTGGGGTGCGCTGATGATTGCGCTCGTACTCGCATTTGCGGCCGGGATGATGTGGACACTTTGGCAGGTGCAGATTGACGGTGAACGAGTAGTTGCACAGGCTGAGTACTATGCTGTCGGCTTCCTGGTCTTGTTGTGCCTGTTTTGTGCGGGATTTGCGTATTGGATGCTGCTAGGCCGGGATATTTTCAGGTATCAATACTATCCAATAAGATTCAATCGAGAGACGGGGATGGTCCACGTGTTTGTTGGTGGTCAGCGTCGCGCGATATCCGTGCCTTGGAAGGATGTTTATTTCTATATCGGGCGAGACAAACCTGTTGGACCAGACGAGGGTCATACTTATGACCTGCGCGGTAATATAATGCGTGACGGAATTGTGGTTCACACTTTTGCCGTGGGTTCTGATAGTGGGGACAGTCTTGGAGTGTCTTTGGCTAGCTGGGAGATGATCAAGCGCTTCATGGAGTCTGGTCCTGGTGCTTTGCCGTTTCCGCCGCTGCAACTATTCACGTCTGTAGAGCCAAGCTTTCGAAATGCTTTCATCATTCATATATCTTCCTCTGGTCAGGGAATGGTTCTGTTAGGTCTTCCGATAACTTTCCCTTGGGCAATATCGCGCTATTTGACGATGAAGCTTTGTCGTAAGCCGGTTTGGCCAGAGTCCGTGCTCGCGGATTGCAGGTCTCGTAGTGGTAAAGCCGATGGCCTAAAGGCGCCGGCAGTATTTGGGCGAGTCAAACAGGGGCCCACGGCAGAGGCGATGATGACCTATTGGAGCGAATCAGTGCGGGAGGCAAAAGCCTTGGACGCAGATTTGAAAGCACAAATCTATGGAAAGGCCGTCGTTTAAGGAGTTCGTAAGTATGCGCGATCCCTCAAACTGACCGATTAGTGATGCTCAACCAGATCGGTGCAAAGTTTACTCGAATCAATTTATTTAGCTGCGGGTCCGAGGTTGACCCGCTACGGAAAATCGGTTGGCGTCGGCGAAGAAGTAGTTAGCCGTGGAGTGGCGTAGTAATGTGCTCTTACAATATATCTATAGGGCCTCCAGGTGTGGCGTGAACGGTGTTATCTCTGGTAACGGACGAGACGGTATGGAGACTGTCGGTAGATTACGTTGGGCTTACGGCTTCGACAGCACGCAATTGGCTCCATGGCAACATGTACGAAAATACATGGAAGAAGACGGCCGATCGCTACAGCCAGGCAAAAAATTTCGCGCGACCGATCTATCCCGAGTCCCAGAATTTCTAGCAGAAATCGTCGCCGACGCTGGCGGCCCAGCGATGGACCAAAGCGCGATTGACCAGTTGATCCGGTTGAAGCATCGCCCATGAGTGCAGCAAGGAGTACGAGCTTTGGCTGCCGATCCGTAGCAATACTGAGGGCTTTCGGATCATCAAGAACCTGATCTGGCGATTCGCTGGGATCTGCACATCACTTCCGTTCGCAAGGACCAGCAATAAGCCAGGCCCCTCTGCTGGCCAGATTTTCCCGATGATGATGCCCGGGCTACTCTTGAAGTAAAGGACGAAGATTGATGGTTTCCGGAGAAGATGGCTCGAATTTGATCCCTGGTCGCTGGGTCAAGAATTTGCCAGGAAGTTGTGCTGGGTATATAAGAAATTCGAAATTGCCCGCCGAGTTGGTTAACAGAATGGATGACGTTGTCTTGGAGATATCAAGGTCTTCGATAATTATGCGGGGCGGCCCTTTATTGTTCGCAATCTTAGGTCTTTTTTGTTTCTTCGCTTGTTTTTTGTTGCTTATAAAAATTGCTTTCCCGTTGGATAGGGAAGTTATTGCTGTTGTTTTTGTTTTTCCAGTTTTATTGCTAGGTGCATCTTGGATTGTTTTTCTGTTATTAAAAACGGATCTTGGTATTTCGAGTGATCGGCCAGTTCGTTTTAATAGGGCTCTTAAGAAAATCTATGTTTATGAACATTCCTATAGCTTGAATCCATTTAGGGGGTGGCCTGTGACTGTAAAGATTTTCGACTGGAGTGATGTTGATGCCAAGATATATTGTTATAAGGGATTCACGGGCAAGGTCTATATGCAGAGGTTTTCCCTTTGGTTAATAGATCGAGGGCGCTCTGATGTGAGCGGATGTTTTCAATTGATGGGTAATTGGCCAACTACCAAAGAGATGCATGATGCTTGGGATTATTGTGTTGAATACATGGAGTCCGGCGTGTCGGCTGTTCCTGCTTGCGAGCCTAGAAATCAAGACGTAACATTTCGGCGCAGCTTGTTCCACTATATGCGCATGTTTGACCCAACCAAAGATGGAGAGAAAATGCGTGGTCGAATGACGGCAGGTGATTGGTCTTTTAATTTGCCGTTTCTTCTGTTGACATTTTGGCTATTTTTGCCGATGGGGGTTGCGCACTATTTTGCGATGCGCTTTTCTCCTGCTGTTAAATGGCCGGAGGCCGTGGGTAACGAATCACTTAGTAACTAGCAATCCCTCTGTCGCCTGCCTGTAAACTTGATCCAGGCATTCTTAGAGGTCTCCGGGCAAACTAGGCCCAAGGAGACCACTGATGCGCAAGAGCAAATTCACCGAGAGTCAGATCGTTACGACGTTGAAGCAGGTTGAGGCTGGAAGGCAGGTCAAGGATATCTGCCGTGAACTTGGCATTTCCGATGCGACTTACTACGTCTGGAAGTCCAAGTACGGCGGTATGGGAGCTTCGGACGCGCAGCGGTTGCGGGACGTTGAAGCTGAGCACGCAAAGCTCAAGCGGATATACGCCGAACTGGCGATGGAGAATCATGCGTTGAAGGATCTGATTGCAAAAAAAGCTGTAGACCCGGCGCATAAGCGCCCGCTCTTGGCCTGGTTCCAGAACCACCACGGCTGGAGCGAACGCCGGGCCTGTGCGGCGATTGGAATGCCACGGTCGACGGCACGCTACCGTCATCGACCGGATCGGGACGAAGAGGTGATCGCGCTATTGGCCGAGCTCTTCGAGCGTTTTCCGGAGCGCGGCTTCGGCAAGCTGTTTCAACTGATTCGTCGCCGCGGTATGGTATGGAATCACAAGCGTGTCTGGCGTGTGTACTGCCTTATGAAGCTAAATCAGCGTCGACGAGGAAAGAAGCGTATTCCAACCCGACATCCGATGCCGTTGGTGGCCGCTGAGTAGATCAACGGCAGCTGGTCGATTGACCTTCATGTCCGACGCGCTTTGGGATGGGCGACGGTTCCGGACATTCAAGGTAATCGACGATTTCAGCCGCGAGGCTTTGACCATCGAAGTTGATCTCAATTTACCGGCTACACGGGTCATCCGCTCTTTGGAACGAACTGCGGCGTGGTGCGGCTATCCCGCAAAGCTTCGCCTGGACAACGGTCCCGAATTCATCGCCTTGGCGCTGGCGGAATGGGCCGAGCGCAGGAGCATCGCGCTGGACTTCATCGAACCAGGACGACCGATGCAGAACGGCTTCATCGAACGCTTCAATGGCAGCTTCCGACGTGGAGTGCTGGATCTGCACGTCTTCCGTAATCTCGCCGAAGTACGTGAACAAGCGGAGCAGTGGTTGGCCGATTACAACACCGAGATACCTCACGACAGCCTCGGCGGGCTGACACCCGCCGAATTTCGTCAGTACTATGAACCGGAAACCTCTAATTTAGCCTGGCATTGAATTACGGGGAGTCGACAATTGCACTGATGTTGGCGTTTGCGGCTGGGATGATATGGGTGTTTTGGCAGGTGCAGGTTAGCGGCGAACGACTTGCCGTTCAGAGCGAGTACTTTGCCGTTGGATTTTTGGTTTTGCGGCGTGGAATGGATGGCTTGGTATTCGCGTGACATGTTGTCTGCAGTTGCAATCGATGTTATGTATATGCCAGAGATTGACGGCCGGCCTAATTTTAATGTTCCAGCTCCAGATGGACTGAGGAAGATGATTGCTGCGGCGGATTCTGTATGATTTCGGAGGAGCGCAAACTGGCTCGGCCAGCGGAGCGGGTTGAAATCGGCGAAGAAGGGTTGATGTCTGTTAAGGGGCGGAGCGCGATGTATCCGCTGCCATTAAAGGGGCGCTACGGTAGGTCTTTTGATCTCGTCCTGGAGATTAATGAAGATTTTGCGATATTGAATCCTGCAGGGACAGCTAGTGGTGCGGCTAATGGGTTTCTTATTCTCCTGGTGGTCTTGCTTTCGATAACGATGTTATTCTTTGGTAATTGGATCTTCTTGGCGATTATTGGAGAGGGGAGCGGAGACTGGTTTATAACGACGGTATGCGTTCTGGGGTTTCTCCTCTTTGGTACTGGAAATGTTGCAGTCATCAAATCGTTGAGGCGGCAAGTGGTTGGCTTTCCGCTATTAGCGCTTCGTAAAGAACGTAAGGTTGTTCAGTTGCAGGGCAGTGCTCGTGTTGAGGCCGATTGGGAGCGTCTTAGGCCCTACATTGAACCTGTGACGAGCGTAAGTTCTGTGGGCGCATCAACGTCCTGTAATGTTCATTTAATTGAGCCTACTGAAGACGGACGCAATGCCCGCCGGCAAATTTTGCTGCAGAACGCACTGGGTTTATACGATTGTTTAGCCACATATGAGTTCCTGGCGAGGTATATGGAGGGTGACTGGGAAGGTTTGCCTGATATACATTTGATTCCAGGTGTCCGCCCTAAGTTCTGGGACGCATACCGCTACGGTTTCTTTAACGGTTGGATTGGTGTCCCGCGCTGGGATGAACGCTCTGAAGCGTCCCGTCGTTGGATGTGGTTGCTTACTCCGCTCTGGACGGCAATTTTCTGGCCTTTGGTGATATTAACAATTGCGGGAACGCGCACCGGTCGTGTTCTGCGATTTGATCAAAGCGAGATCGGGAAGGCGCGCGATGCCATTGCGGAGCCAATGCCAGCATCGCTTCAGGACAAGATCAAAGCACCGTCGCGATTGCAACCTGCGGAGAAGTTGCTCTATTGGCTTTCGATGATGTTTGGCGGAGTGTTGTGGGGTGCAATAGCGCTGAAGTCGGTTATGTTGATACTTGGCGCCGATAGTGCAGTTGTGGCGATCAACTAGAACTGTTTTGATAATGTCGGTGCATAGCAGTTACGCAACCTTGGAGCCGAGTGTCGCCTGTCCGTAGACTTGATCCAGGCATTCTTAGAGGTCCCCGGGCAAACTAGCCCCAAGGAGACCGCTGATGCGCAAGAGCAAATTCACCGAGAGTCAGATCGTTACGACGATGAAGCAGGTTGAGGCTGGAGGGCAGGCAGGTCAAAGATGTCTGCCGTGAGCTTGGCATTTCCGATGCGACTTGCTACGTTTGGAAGTCCAAGTACGGTGGCATGGAAGCGTCGGATGTGCAGTGGCTCCGAGACGTTGAAGCTGAGTACGCGAACCTCAAGCGGATGTATGCCGAACTGATGGCGATAACTCGAAGCACGCTTGGCTAGAACGTTGCTATTGGGGGCGTTTGACGTCTGAGCGTTATGAGGATGTCGACGTTGAGAGTCGAGAGTATCAGCTATAGGAATCTCTTTATGTACTACCGCGGAATAATGCCGGGTCGACCTTTCTCGGTTAACAGTAAGCTTAGCGATACAGATAGGCGGAATCAGCTCTTCAAAGGTAAGAGGCTGGGAGATGTAACTCCTTATCCAGACCTTACGATTATAAAAATGAATTCGTCGTACTTGGAGGTTGTTGATAAATTTTACAGCTGGAAGGGGGTGTTTACTGCGTTTGTTGTTATTTGGATTGCCGTCTTAGTTTCGTTTTCACTGGGCTTTGGTTGGCTGGAGATTGAATCGGTTCGCGGTGGAAAGGGCGTATCAACGTTTGGTGCATTTGCGGTCCCGACTCTGCTCCTAATGGCAGTTGCTGTTTTCTTTTTGGGTCGATTTGAATGGGCGTACTATACCCACTATCCTATCCGACTTAATAGATCGCGTCGTGATGTTTTTGTTTTTCGTAAGGATGGGAGTGTGCTCCAAGTAAATTGGGATAGTATCTTCTTTACATTGGGCGTTGATGGTCGACTTTGGGAAATTCGCGGCCATGTAGTCGGCGAAGACGGTGAGACGATAAAGGAGACGTTCGCTTTAGGAATCAATGATTCGGGTAGCGATGAGGGTATGCGAAAACTACGTTGTCATTGGGAGTTCTTTAGGCGGTACATGGAGGAGGGGCCGGATTCTGTTGCTCCCTACTTGAAAATTGCGTTGCCTATTGATGGAAAAAGAGAGTCATTCAGAATAGGTTATGAGGTGCTAGCATCAAACTTCCGACACCCAGACCCAGTTGTTGCGTTGTTTGGTTCTTTGGCTTGGCCTTTTGTTGCGCTAACTTCGCTGGGCCGGTGGTTGGCAATGCAGAGAAGTAAGGTTCCACGCTGGCCGAGTGACGTGGAATTGATGAACGTAGTGGATAAGGGTGACTTATATGATGTGGATTCCCGCATAAATCCGAAGCGCCGACGTTGACTTTTTAACCTCCGTTCCCTGTACAAAAAATTTATCCAAATGGTCGTGGCGGTCTCTAGATGAACCGGTTTCAAGGAAGAGATTGCTGCGTGATTCTCGCCTGCCCGTTAACTTGATTCACCCCTTCTTAGAGCTCCGCAGGCAAACTAGACCCAAGGTGTCCGCCGATGCGCAAGACCAAATTCGCCAATAGTCAGATCGTTGCGACGTTGAAGCAGTTTTAGGCCGGAATGGAGGTCAAGGGTGTCTGTCGTCACCTTGGCATTTCCAAGGCGACCTACTACGTCTGGAAGTCCAAGTACCGCGGCATGGAGGCTTTGGATGTGCAGCGGTTGCGCGATGTCGAAGTCAGGCACGCAAAGCCCAGCGGATGTACGCGGGACTGGCGATGGGAAATCATGCATTGAAGGATCTGATTGCAAGGAAGAAGTAGCGCCCATGGCTAGGAATGTTCACGACGCGTTGTTCGGAATGAGTCACCTTCCAGGAAAGAGTGGTTGGTGGGGGGAACTACTAAGTACGCATAGTAAGGCGGAAGCTATCGAGCCCGCCTCTCTCAATGCTATCCAAGCAATTAATAACTCCTTCATGACATTTTCACCTGCTACCGAAGCGTCTGGCAGGGGTTTTGCGTTCATTCTGGGTTTGGTATTCGGCTGTGCAAGCTTGAGTATGATTTTATCTCGCGTGGTACTGGGGGGTATTCTGTCACGGGCTGACTTCTGGCCTTATTTCGCGGCCGCCTATGGGGTGGTCCTTCTGATAGGTGGTGCGTTCTTTATATGGTCAATTGCCGCTGTTAGACGCACCGCCCCGCTCCCGGTTGTGCTGAGTAGAAGGCTTAGGAAGTTTTATTGCTGGATTGACAAGAAGAGCGGCTGGGTCACCGTAGATTATGACGCCGCACAACCCGTTTCGTTGGTGTCCAGGAGCTATAGTCTGGCAGGTGCTGCGACAGGTTATGTGCTCGCCGTGACTGATATTGACAGTTCCGATCGCCGTATCCGCTCGTGTGTGCCGTTGGCCCAGCCCAATCGCGACAATCGTGCGCCTGAAATGATTTGGGAATTCATTCGCCATTACATGGATGGAGACCCGAAGACTCTGCCTCCTGTGGATCCACTGCCATCCATTGATGATGCTGCTGCGGACTATGTGCTGCTCGATAGACGGTTGTACGGGGGGGCTTGTGGATAACCAGCATCGTATAAAGCCTGGTGCGTTCCCTGTGATCTATGTTTCTGTGGTTGGAGCCATAATGTATTGGTTCGAACGCGCAGGGCTTTGGATCTGGCGTCGTGCTCCTCGACCTGATTGGCCATCGGATATTCTTGCGGACATGTCAGTACGCTCTCCAGAGAGCTCGTTCAGAACTAGAGGGCTCACCGCTGCAGAGCGTCTTGCTTATGATGGGAATCTGGACTATTTGAACCGTCGCTGGCTCCTGCTGGGAAGTATTAGCACGGTGCTTGTCTTTATGATGTTTGCGATAATCGGAATTCCACCTTGGTTCTCTGATTTTAGTCGGTGATGAGAACGTGTGCGGATGACCTGTCAACTCAACGTTTCCGGAGTTTGTTAGCCGCTGGTATCTACTAAAGGGTTCCAATGCGTTTCTTGGGTTGACTGGAGGGATTGCCTATGCGCCGCTTGGCGCCCTGTTGGATCGAGTTATGTTTTTAGGGCCGCCTTCCTGCGAGTGTCGCCTGCCCGTAAACTTGACCCAGGTATTGTTAGAGGTCTCCGGGAAAACTAGCCCCAAGGAGATCACTGATGCGGAAGAGCAAATTCACCGAGAGTCATATCGTTACGACCTTGAAGCAGGTTGATCTTGGAACGCAGGTCAAGGATGTCTGCCGTGAGCTTGGAATTTTCGATGCGACTAACCAGGTCTTGATGTAATGATCCACTGAAATCCTGCTCAGGTGTCAGTTTTCCGCAAAGGAGACACCGATGAGCGAAAAGATTGAGGAAGAGATCAAGCGCTGGAGCGCCCGGCGCAAGTCGGCGCTGGCCCTTGAGATCATCTTGGAGGCAACCAGTTGATCATTCGTAGCTCGGGCGGGATTGCCATCTGCCATCTGCCGTCTGCCGTCTGCCGTTGGGCAGTTGGCCTGCCTTATCCTGGATCGACTGCGGTTTATCGACTTATTGGGGAAGTGGTGATGCAAATGATGGTGTGTTTTTTTCGAAGGCCTAGCGCATGAGCCAATTTGCAGGTTGGTTAGCCCAGCGTTACAAGGTGGGGCGTTCTTTGTCAGATTACGAAATCGCCGCTGGATTCGGCAGTCTTCGCTCTTTCAGGGTTTCTAAACCAATAGATCAGGGTTTGATAGTGATAAACTCGATGTACCTCGAATACGTGGATCGCCACTTCGAATATCGTGGTTGGGCAGCGATGTGGGGGGCTCTTTTGATTGTGCTGGTAATGGCATTCGCGGCCGGGATGATATGGGTGCTTTGGCAGGTGCAGATCGCTGGCGAACGAGTGATCGTACAGGGTGAGTACTATGCCGTTGGTTTTTTAGTCTTGCTTTGTTTCTCAATCGCAGGCCTTGCATACTGGATGCTGTTGGGGCGGGATGTTTTTAGATATCAGTACTACCCAATTCGATTTAATCGGGTGACGCGTATGGTGCACGTCTTTATCGGCGGTAACCGCCGTGCCATATCTGTCCCCTGGAGCGACGTGCACTTCTACATCGGGCGAGACAAGCCTGTTGGGCCAGATGAAGGTCATACCTATGACTTGCGGGGAAACGTGATGCGTGACGGCATTGTGGTCCACACGTTTGCTGTGGGTTCCGATAGCGGAGGTAGTCCAGGGGTGTCTTTGGCTAGTTGGGAGATGATCAAACGCTTCATGGAGTCAGGTCCTGATGCTTTGCCGTTCCCACCTTTGCAGTTGCTTACGTCCGTTGTACCTAGCTTTCGCAACGCTTTCATCATGCACGTATCTTCCCCAGGTCCGGGAATGATCTTGCTGGGTCTGCCGTTGACTCTCCCTTGGGCATTATCCCGCTATTTGACGATGATGCTGTGCCGTAAGCCGATTTGGCCTACGTCCGTGCTTGCGGATTGCAGGTCTCTTAGCGGTCAAGGCGATGGCCTCAAGGCGCCGGCAGTATTTGGGCGAGTGAAGCAGGGACCCGAGGCAGAGGCGATGATGACCTATTGGAGGGAATCAGTGCAGGAAGCAAAAGCCTTGGACGCAGATTTGAAAGCACAAATCTATGGAAAGGCCAATGTTTAAATAGTTCGTAAGACTGTGGCGGCATCGAAGCTTCGGAGGTGCAGCGGTTGCGCGACGTTGAAGCCGAGCACGCCAATCTCAAGCGGATGTATGCCGGATTGATGGTGATAACTCGAGGCACGCTTGGCTAGAGTGTTGCTATTGGGAGCGTTTGACATCTGAGCGTTGTGAGGATGCGGACGTTGAGAGTCGAGAGTATCCGCTAAAGATCCGGATCGGGATATGCGGGCAAGAGGAGTGAGGCGATATGTTGACGGGTTGGTATCCGAGATTTGAGAAAGGGCGAGGCATCACCAATGTTGAAAAGGCTGATCATCTTGCGTTAGGTGTGAGTGAGGGGGTTATTCCAGGCGATTCCACTTCGCTGATTTCACTGAACTCTACTTATGCGGATTTTGTAGATCGAACATTTTCGATGAAAGGTTTTGCTCCAACCTTGGTCGCAGGTGCCCTTAGTGTTTTTTTTGTCGTTACCGCTATATGTGCGATCGCAAGTATTCTTCCTGCCAATCCTTCGATGGCCGAGTTTTTTGCAGCGATTTTTCTGTTAAGCATAACTAGCGGTCTGGTGTATTTCTTCTGGAACCTTGTGTTAAGGCATGACTTTTTTTCATATCGGTACTATCCGGTAAGATTTAACAGGCTAACGAGGAAGGTTCATATTTTCAGAAGCAATCTTTCAGGTGGTGAAGTAATCGTGCCGTGGGGGAGTGATGCTCTTTTCTTCCATGTTGGGCGGGGTAGTCAAAATTCGGTTTTGCGCGATCTACGCTGCCATATCCTTGATAAAAATGGAATTATTATAGAAACGTTTACTGTCGGGATCTTCCATGATGATCCAGGGCGGGTGCGTGAGCGCTGGGAGTTCATTAATCGGTACATGGAATGGAGTGCGCAACGTGCGGTTTCTCACGACGCGGATAGAGTTATTACGCTGTCCGTGCGTAATAGTCTTGGAAATGCTTATCGTTGGACCTGCTTCCTACTTGGAAAGTCGCTGTTTCCTTTCAGACACTTCTTTTTTCCGTTGTACTGGACTTTGGCGCTAACACGATGGGTGGTTATGCTGACGTGCGCAGTCCCTCGCTTTTCCTCCGCAACGGAAGCTGAAAGTAGATTCGATCCAAATGATGCAGATCGTTGGGACGAGCCGGACTATATTGATCAATTTGGCGACCGCCCAGATGTGGTGGCAAGAGCAAGGGAACTCTATCGCGAGCGGCAGCAACGTAAAGGTAAATCTTAGTATTTCCGGAGAGTATTTTCGGTGAGGTCGCATGGAGTGCTGTGCAGGCGTGTGTCGCCTGTCCATGGCCTTGATCCGGACATCCTTAGAGGTCTCCGGGTAAACCAACCTCAACGAGACCGGCGATGAGTCAAATCGCTACGAAGTTGAGGCTCGTCTCCGGCAGGCTCGCGTATGGTCGATTGCCGATGGACGAATCAATCGTGGCTTATGAGAAAGCCCGCAGCGGCGGGCTCGTGGCCATGAGTGGAAATGGAGGGCAAGGCGTCGTCACGACTGCATCTGCATACGCGTCGTTGAGGAACTTCTGACTTTCAGTCGATTCCAAATCCGAATAGGCAGGCCATCACATGGCAGGACAAGCAGGATCCCTGCCGCGTACGCCGGCACAGATCTTCGCGCGACACTCCAGGCCCTTGGTGGTGTTCGCACCAGGACACGCACGCAGCTGGGTCTGGATGGTCGATTCGGTCGAGGCAGTCTTCCGCGTTGCAACCTGTTCGAACGCAACGCGTTCGTCATCGGCACGCTTCTTGTCGTCTGCTTCAATTTTCGCGATCAGATCATCCATGGTCTGAGGCTGTGGCGCGGCAGCGCTTTTCTTCTTCTTGCTTTCCTCTTCCTTGATGATGCCCAGCAATGTGCCCAGAAGATTCTCGTCCGCATTTCTGCTGCCTGCAGCAGGGCGTGCGGCCGCTGTTGTGCGCCGCACGCGTGCATCCCGTGCTGCGGGCGCTGGTGTTGCGTTCGCTGCGGCGGTTTCCACAGCCGGTGGCGTCGCGTTGCGGTTCCTGGCATCTGCGCTGTCCGGCGCATCAATGATCATCGCAGCGCCATCGCTGGGCGCAGCATAGGGTGCGTCGGGGTGGCCGGTAGCGCCGGTTACAGATGAATCTGGGTTTGCATCCGGGTTCAGCGAGTACTCGGTGCTGTCCTGTGACGCGCTGCTCGATAGCCACCACAACGTCGCCGTCGTGAACGACAGTAGAAGTGCGCAGCACGCGCCAACCCACAGCCAGACGCGCCGGCGTTGAGTGGGGCGGTCTTTGGTGGCGCGCGACGATGCGGCAACCTGTCGACCTTCCATGTCTGCGAGAATGCGGCCCGTGTTCGGTGCCGGGCCGTTGTTCTGCGCTCCCCCTGAGAGCAGACTCGGCCGATTGATTCCGCCATTATTCAAGTGCTTCCAGCCCTTGGTTTGAGTCGGCTAGTGCCGAAACGAATACGCGCATTTGTAGAGTAAGCCTCTCGATGCGTCAACCAGCATTGTCGTCATGGAGGACCGGTGACTGTAATTGTCGTTGTAGCCATTGTGCTGTTGCTGCTTGTTGCACTGCTTTGTTGGGGTTTGTTGTTTCCTGAGTCGCTGGGTCCGGTGTTTGCGCGATTGCAGGCACGCTGGGCAGCGGCTTGGCAGCGGGCAGGGCGCGCGGGTGATCGTGCAGGTCAGGGCGCGGCGCGTGTGCGCAGTGGGGTTCGTGAAGAAGTCGTTAGTGCGCGCGGTGCGCTGCGCCGCCATTGGCCTGTGTTGGCGATAGCCATCGGGCTGTTGTCGATTCCTCCCGTGATAATTCTGATGTCGCGGCAAACCGTGGTGCTGTCGGATTTTCGCGGAGATGACCTCGCCGAATCCGGCTCGATGGTTGCGCAGTTGCTGCGTGGCGAGCGTTTGACCCCGCCGCCAGCGCCGCCGCCAGAGGTGTTCACCACCACCGAGATTCGTCGCTTGCGACCAGAGATAGTTACGGCTGATCGCAAATGGAACCAGATTGATCCGGATCTGCAGCAACGCGTTCTGGCTATCTACGAAGTGATGCGTCGCCAGTATGGTTACGAGATGGTGCTGATCGAAGGCTACCGCAGCCCCGAGCGGCAGGCCGAGCTGATGGCGGGTGGTAAGGCCACGCGTGCCGGCGCCTGGCAGAGCTGCCACCAGTACGGACTGGGTGTGGACAGCGCGCCAATCCGTGACGGGCGTCTGCAATGGGACATGGAAGACCCGTGGACCCGGCGAGGTTATTTTCTGTACGGCGAGCTTGCTGAACAGGCAGGTCTGGATTGGGGTGGGAACTGGCGCAGCATCAAGGACTACGTGCACGTCGAAGACACGGATCGCTGCCGCACCGCACGCAATGCAAAGCGCGATGAACTGCGACGGCAAGGCTTATAAGCGCGGACAAGTGCTGGTATCGTAAGCCGGTGATGACTCGGGTCGCCGTTGGACAGGGGCGATGGAAAGGCCGGGTCACGGCGAATCAAGGAGCATGATGCATGGCACGACCGTTTATCGTTGTCGGTGACAAACTGAGTCATGGCGGTAGCGTGGTGTCTGGCACTGGCCAGACCGACGTCAATGGCAAACCTGTTTCCCGGATAGGGGACCGCGCCATTTGTGCGGTGCACGGGGCAACATCAATCATCAGTGGCGACGCTACCGTCGTAATCGACGGGCAGCCTGTCGCACGTGACGGAGATCGCACTGCGTGTGGTGCCACGTTGTTGGCAACACAAAGCAGCACCGGGTTGGGCTAATCGCAACACGCAGTACAGGAGCGGGCATGGAGCACGGCGACTGATGGCAGGTTGGTTGAAGAACGCGGGGAGCGTGATGATGGTTTTCGTTGCCACCTGGGCAACGGCCATCATGTACTGGCGTAGCAGCGGCACTACCCCCAATGGCATGCAGATGTTGGCCTATCTCGGCGTATTGCCGGTAGGTTTGAGCGGTGCGGGCTACATGCTGCGCAGCATGCTGTCGCGCGGCGTTGAAAAGGTGGTTGAAACAAACGCGAGCGGCGCTGTGGCGCCCTCTGCTGCGGCGATGGCTGCCCCCGGCGCGGCGCTGCCGTCGATGGCGATAACAGCAGCCAGCATCAATCTGGCTGCGGCCACCGACGCCAACGCAATGTTGGCCGTGGCAACGGCGCTGCCCAGGCCGCAGTTGGACAATCGGTTTCGCGACGCCAACAACCTGCCTATCCGGGTCAGCGCGGTAGCTGATCTGGACGAGTGGCTGGTGTTGTCCGAGCGTGAAGGTGATATCGATACCGCAGCCCATGAGCGGCGTGCGACGGCCTTGTTGCAGCCGGTCCTGGAGCAATTGCTGGATGCGGCCTATCTGGCGATGCCAGCAATCGTTGGTGGTGAAGAAGTCGTGGTTGCCGGCTTGCGTCGTCGGGAAGAGGAACGGGTCGATAACGCTCTTACTGTCGAACTCGTGGTTTCACCGGCGTGGTCTGACGGATTGCGTCACTGGGTACAGGCATGGCTGCAGGAGCAAGCCGTGCAGGCCGGCTTGGACGCGCGTCGGTTTGATGTTCGCATCAGCGTGCTCGAGCGCCCCGGGGATGTATGGGCGCATCTGCAGCGCATAGTGGATGCATTGAGCGCAGGTACGCCGCGCTGGCATCTGCTGGTTTCCTGCTACTCCGCGATTGACGCCGGTGTCATCAACACATGGTTGACTCAGGGCCTGTTGGCAACCACCCAGAACGCCCAGGGCCGTGTACCGGGCGAGGGCGCGGCCGGTGTGCTGTTGAGCAGCATCGCACTCGCAGGTGAAGGCGCGGGGCGCTTGTGGCGCCCACAGGTCGAGCGTCTGGAGCCGGTTTACGGCAGCCGGCCTGCGGAGCTTCGTCGTCAGCTCGCCACGGCGGCGCAACAGTGGCTGCAGCCTTTGCTTGCCGATGCGGGCCGTGTGCAGTTCGTGCTGCATGACGCCGATCAGCACCCTGAATCCATTGTCGCCACTGCGGCGGTCACGGCTGCGCTCAATCCGGACCTCGATTTCAGTTCACAAAGCCTTGCCCTTGCAGTGTGCTCAGGTGAGCTTGGCCCGGTGTTGCCGGTTGCCCAGTTGGCCCTGGCCCAGGCGCAGTTGCAACGGCAGTCCGATGCGGTGCTGTTGCTGGGTGTTGCCGATACGCAGCAACGTTTGTTTGGTCTCGTAGAGCCGCTTTCTTCCCCGACGCTGGCGGCTGAAATGCCAACAGTCAACTAACCCCTGGATTCCCTGCATGAGTTTGAGCAATTTCAGCTACTACCTGCGTGACTATCGCTTGTGGATGGTGATCGGCCTTATCGGCGCCGCGGGGCTGGCCAAGTACGGCGAGGCCGAAGCACGTCAGATCGGCATATGGGCAGCGATTGTTCTCGCAGCACTGTTGGTTGTCGCGCTGATCGTGTGGATCATCAAGCGGATCATGGCGCGGCGCGCAGCACGGCGGGTGGAAGCGATGGTGCAGGGCGAGGCCGACAAGGCCGTGGCCAATGCGCAGCCGTCGCAGCGGGCCGATACCGAAGCCTTGCGTAAGCGCATGCTGGACGCGGTGAAGCAGATAAAGTCTTCGCGGATGGGCATGCTCAAGGGCAATGCCGCGCTCTATGAGCTGCCGTGGTACGTGATCATCGGCAATCCTGCTGCGGGCAAGAGCACGGCCATCCTCAACTCCGGGCTGCAGTTCCCGTTCGAGGACAACCGCAGCAATGTCATCCAGGGGATTGGTGGTACCCGCAACTGCGATTGGTACTTCACCACCAACGGCATCGTGCTGGATACGGCCGGACGCTATTCGGTCAGCACCGAAGACCGCATGGAGTGGCTAACGTTCCTGGGTCTGCTGAAGAAGAATCGGCCGCGCGCGCCGATCAACGGTGTGATCATCGCGGTCAGCATTGCCGAGCTGTCCGGCAGCAAGCCGGAATTCGCAATGGAGCTGGCCAAGAATCTGCGCCAGCGCGTGCAGGAAGTCACCGAACAGCTGGAGGTTTTTGCGCCGGTCTACGTACTGTTTACCAAGGCCGATTTGATCGCTGGCTTCAGCGAGTTCTTTGGCAACCTGGACCCGGGCGAGCGTGAGAATGTGTGGGGCGCGACCTTGCCGGCCGATGTGCTGCAGCAGAGTGACGCCTTGACGGCGTTCGACAAGCACTTCGACGAGTTGGCGGACGGCATCAAGGAGATGAGCCTGACCCACATGGCCATGCAGCGGGGGCGCGAAGTCTCGCCAGGCCTGTTGTCGCTGCCATTGGAGTTCGTTGGCATCAAGCCGGCATTACGCACCTTCATCGCAACGCTGTTCGAGGAGAATCCGTATCAGTTCAAGCCGGTGTTCCGCGGCTTCTACTTCAGCAGTGCGTTGCAGGAAGGCCGTTCGGTCCATCATGCCTCCGAGCGCGTTGGGCGCCAGTTCGGGCTGCAGCGCGGCTCCAATGTCGACGAGGCGCCGAGCGGGCAGACCGCGTTCTTCCTCAAGGATCTGTTCCGCAAGGTGATCTTCGCCGACCGCGAGCTGGTCCGGCAGTACGCAAGTCCACACCAGAATCGCCTGCGCTATGGCGTGTTCCTGGGGGCGGTGGGTGTGTTGGCTTTGGGTTTGGGACTGTGGACCTGGTCGTACACCACCAATGCGCAACTGGTGGCCAATGCGACCAAGGATCTGGACCAGGCCGTGCGTGTGCAGAAGGATCGCATGGACCTGAAGTCACGCGTCGACGCGCTGCTGCTGCTGCAGGATCGCATGGAGCAGCTCGATCGCTACAAGAAGGAAGGTGGCATCACCACCAGCCTCGGCCTGTACCAGGGCGACGCGATTCGCGACAAATTGCTGCGCGAGTACAACCACGGCATGCAGCAGGTGATGCTGGCGCCTACCGTATCCAATCTTGAGAATTATCTGGGGCAAGTGGTTGCCGAGCGCGACAAGCTCGGCCAGGCCAACGCTGCCGCTGCGGAAAGCGAAACGTTGTATCAGAACGCATCGCCGACCAGCACCAACGACGCCTACAACGCGCTCAAGACCTACCTGATGCTGGGCAATCCCAAGTATGTGGAAGGCGCGCACCTGTCACAGCAGCTCACCCTGTTCTGGCGCAATTGGCTGGAAGCCAATCGTGGCCAGATGAGCCGTGAGGAGATGGTGCGCGCTGCCGAGAAGCTGATGACCTTCTACGTGGCGCAGGCCGGCAAGCCGGGTTGGCCGCAGGTGCAGAACAAGGTCACCCTGGTCACCGATTCGCGCCAGGCGCTGTCACAGGTCATGAAGGGCCAGCCGGCGATGGAGCGCGTGTTCGCGCAGATCAAGGCGCGCGCCGGTGCGCGCTTTGGCACGGTAACGGTGGATGGCCTGGTGGGTGAGGAGCGCAATGCGCGGCTGATCAATGGCAGCTATGCCATCTCCGGTGCTTTCAGCCGCAAGGCCTGGGAAGACTATGTGCAGGATGCGATCAAGGAAGCGGCCAACACCCAGCTGAGCACAACCGACTGGGTCCTGGGCACAACCGAGCAGAGCGACTTGTCACTTGCCGGCAGCCCAGAGCACGTCTCGCGTGAGCTGGTGACGCTGTACAAGCAGGAATACGCGCGGGAGTGGGGCAAGTTCGTGCAGGGCTTGAGCATTGCCGAGTTCAATACCTTCGACGAGGCCGCCGCCCGCATCAATCGCCTGGGCGACGCCAGCAACTCGCCGTTGCGCACCCTGCTGGAGAAGATCAACGAGGAAACCATCTGGGACAACCCGCCTGCACAGGCGCGCTCCAGCAAGGCCGGCAAGGGTTTCGTGGCTTGGTTCCAACGTACGATCCTGCGCAAGGATCCGGCAGCTGCTGCCGCAGCCGCGCCGGTCGGACCGATTGGCAAGGCATTTGAAGGTATCGCGAGGCTGACCATGCCACGCGGCGATCAGCCGGCCGTGATCGCGGCGTACTTCGACACGCTGGGCAAGCTGCGCGCCCGTTTGAATGCGATCAAGTCGCAGGGCGACGTGGGTGTGGGCGCACGCAAGCTGATGCAGGATACCTTCAGCAATGAAGGCTCCGAATTGAGTGTCGCGTTGGCCCTGGTCGACGAGCAGGTGCTGAACGGTTTGGATGAGAAGCAGCGCGATGCACTGCGACCGTTGCTGCTGCGTCCGTTGACGCAGACCTTTGCCGCTCTGGTGCCGCCGACCGAAGACGAGGTCAACAAGACCTGGACGGCGCAGGTCTATGATCCGTTCAAGGCACGTATCGGCCAGCAGTATCCGTTCAACCTGAACTCGGATGTGGACGCCGCCGCCAGCGATATCGGTGCCATCTTCGGCGCCAGCGGCAGCATTGCCACCTTCAACAAGGACGCGATGGGGGCACTGGTCATCCAGCGCGGGCCCTTGCTTGAAGCACGGCGCTGGGCGGGTATCGGTATCAACCTGTCCTCCGAACTGGTCGCCAACTACGGCAACTGGGTCAGCGGTGCCGGTGCGGGCGCAGCGCAGGACAGCACCATCTTCGAGCTGCTGCCGTCACCGGCCACCGGAGCGGTGGAGTACACCATCGAGATCGATGGCCAGCAGCTGCGCTATCGCAACACGCCGCCGCAGTGGACCACCATGCAATACCCGAACGCGGGTCAGATTCCCGGCGTGAAGATCTCGGCGGTGACCGGCGATGGGCGCACGGTGGAGGTATTCAATGCGCCGGGCTCCAATGGTTTCAAGCGCTTGATGTCCGAAGGGCAGTATGAGCGTCTCGATGACTCCAGCCGCATCACCTGGGAAGGCAGTGGTGTTGCCGTAACGGTGGAAATGCGTGTCGTACGGCGTGCAGGCACGGGCTCTGATGGCAGCGATTGGCAGCGCGGCCTGCAGTTGCCGGAGCGCGTCGCCGGCGGTGCGCCTGTAGCCGCAGCACCGCAGGTCCCCGCGATGCAGGCACCTGCAGCAACTACGCCTGCGACGACGCCGGCGCAGCAGGCTGCCGGAGGTGCGCGATGAGCCGCGTTGTCAGTGCCGGTGTTTCCTATTTTGGAAAGGTGCCCTCGCGGGGCGACTTCGTGCGTGCCGCCGACAACCACCAGTTGCTGGGGTGGCTGGACCGCTGGGCCGGTGAGTCCTTGGAGTTACTGAGCCAGAGCCCGGATTGGAAGCAGCGCTACGACGATGCCCCGGAGATCAACTACGCCTTTCTTGGCTCGCGTAGCAAGATGCTGGTGTGTGGTCATTTCCTGGCCAGTCGCGACGCGTCCGAGCGACGCTTCCCGCTGCTCTCCGCATTGCGACTGGAAGCCCCGGAACCTTTGCCGTTCATCGGTCGCAGCCCCTTGGCGCTGTCCAATGCGTGGTCCGGGCTGGCGCGATTGGCTCGCCAGGCCAACGAAGATGCCGATGCCACACAGGCCTTGAGCCAACTGGCAGATGCACGCTTCAGCATCAGCACCGATCCGGCCGACTACAACGCCAGTTTCCATGACTTCCTCGAAGGCACCACTATCGCCAGCTTCGAACAGCGCCTGCGTGAGGCAGGCCATGGCGATGTGTCCTTGCGGCAGGTGCTGCCGGCCTTGGGCTTGTTGCTGCAGCCGGTGCTGAGTGGTGGCGAGGTGACCATCGACAAGGCGTTGGTGCTGCCGCTGGTGCGCGACCCGGCCTATCGACCATTGGTGGCTGCCTTCTGGTTGGACCTGGTATCCAGCTTCGTCAGTCGCGGTGATTTCGAGCTGGCGGTGCTGATCCGCAACGATGCAAAGCCGAACATGGTGATTGGCTTCAACGGTGCTGATCGCATGGTATTGCGGGCGGCACTGGATCCTTCCGAAGCAGGCGACTACCTGATTCACCTGCAGCACTCGGCGTGGGTGGATGACTACCTGCATGGCGACTACAACTTGAACCGCTTCGGCAGCTTCCTCGAGCGTGACGACCTTGCCTTGGTCACCGCGCGTCGGCTGTTTGGCGAGACTTTCCTGGGAACCTGACGATGCATCTGTTCAAAGTGAGTTACATCGCTGCATTGCTGTTGGCGGCTACGCCTGTGTTCGCACAAACGGCAGCTCCGGCAACTGCGGCGACGCCTGCAGCGGGGGAGCGCCCTGTGGTGATCGAAGGGGTGGTGCCGGATCAGGCCACCAAGGCCAAGCTGCTCAATAACCTGCGCGCGGTCTATGGTGCCGAACGTGTGGTCGATCGCATTCAGGTGGAGAGCATCGCCACGCCACCCAACTGGGGCGACTATGTTGCCGGGATGATCAACACCGGGCTCAAGCGCGTTTCACCCGGCAAGCTGGAGGTCAACGGGCAGTCGGTGCGGATTACCGGCGAAGTGGCCAATGAGGCCCTGCGGCAGCAGGTTGCCAGCGACCTCAGCCTTGCCAGCAATACCAGCTATACGGTCAGCAATGCCTTGAAGGTGGGGTCACAGCAGAGTGTGCTGGATCAAACCCTGGCTAACCGGATCATCGAGTTCCAGAGTGGCAGTGCCAAGCTCACGCCGTTTGGCATGAGCATTCTCGATGAAATGGTGGCCAAGATGGCGCAGATGCCGGACAGCCGCTTCCTGATCATTGGCCACACGGACAATGTCGGCCAGCGAGAGTCCAACCTGTCGCTTAGCCATGCGCGTGCGGCAGCGGTGAAGAACTACATGATGTCCAAGGGCATTCCCAGCACCCATATGGATGTGCTGGGCAAAGGCCCGGATGAGCCCGTCGCGGACAACACCACCAACGACGGGCGTGCGCGCAACCGGCGTATCGAGTTCAAGATCCAGTAAGTGCCGGGCCCAGCTTGAAACGACAACGACGGGCTCAAAGCCCGTCGTTGTCGTTTTTGACATCGAGCATTTCTTCCATCTGCTCGAGCGTGGTGTGGTCCTTGATGACACGCTTCAACCACACGTGCAGTGGCATCTCGCCCCAGCTGGCGGCCTTCTCGGCCAGGTAGGCGACCGGGCTATGCGGTTCGGTGCGACGGAAGAACTCGGCTACCTGACGTAGCTGCGCCAACGCTTCCTTGCGGCTGGTCGGTGCGCCGGCAGGGCCACGTGGCGCCGTGCTGGCCGCCGCTGGCTCAGCGGTGATCGCTGCGGGCGCGAAATGTGTGCCATTCGCTTCATCGGTGGTGTCTTCCACCTCGCCGTCGAGCAACATGCCGGCCTCACGCGCGAAGCGGCGGACGGTGCGCTGCAGATGATCCAATTGCTCACGCACCGAGCTGAAGCTGGGGCCATCCATGCCCAAGCGGCTGTCCACCGCGGCCTGCAACTCATCCAGTGCCTGGCTGCAGTCGGGCAGGGCGGTAACCAGCTGCCGGTACACGTCGTGAGAGGTGCTGCGACGCGCGGCTTCCAGAACATCAAGGCTTGGCCGGCCATCGGAAGGCTCGCCACCATTGGCGTGGGCATGCTCGAAGTCGGCCAGGCTGAAACGACCCTGCGGTGCGACGGCAATGGGTATCGCGCGCAGCCATTGCGCGGTATTGGTCAGCAACCAGCTCAGGTTACCGATGCGTTCCTCGTAGTCGCCGTCATACGCTACTGGATGCACGTCATCCCAATAGCGCTCGCACAGCCCAGCGGTGACCCGGAAGCCTGCGGCCAGGCCGGGAAAACCCTCCTGCTGGGTCGCTGCCTCGCACAGCCAACCGGCCAGGCGCAGGTCTTTGGTGCGGGTCTGCAGCAACTGGTTGCAGTCGCGCAGCACGCTGCCCCAGTCCGCATATTTGATGTCGGTCTGCCACGCCCCCTGATCCAGGGTGGGGTCATCGGCACGACGGTTTTCGATGATCCGATCAAATTCGGCCGAGAACGACAGGTCTTCACCGGTCGCTGCGTGTCCGTCAATCGGGGCCAGCAGGGCATCCTGATCCAGCATGGCAAATCTCGCTGTGGGTTACCGCCCGATTCTAGCGCGGCTGTGGGCAGAAGAATGTAGCGCTTGGTTGCAGGCTGGCGAAGAGAACGTCGCGCCTGCCTTCATTCAGCAATGGCTGGGCAGCTTGCTCATGCACCCTTGGGGCGATGGCGGACGTGGATGTGAAGGGGATGTCGTTGCACCTGGCCTGCGGCGTCAAGCGCTGGCGTTGCCACGGTCAATCACGGATGGGCAGGTCGATGTGGCTGCTGCCATACCAGCGTACTTCCAATGGCGTCGCTGCATCGACCAGGGTTTCATCACTCGGGTCCTTGCCGCTACCGAGATTGAGTTGTCGATCAGGCTGCTTGATCACCCCCAGCGTCACCACTATGCGGCTGCCCGCAGCGAGCCTGCGGCCCAGCAATCGGGTATCGGTCAAGCGCACGCTATGGCGTCGTGCGGGGGTGAGCAGTTGCCGCTGGCGGGGATCGGCTGCATGACTGAGCCGCTGCAGCCAGTACGCAAGATCGAGATAGGTGCCGTCGGCAGTGCGTTCGTAGATGGCGAGCGCGATGTCGGCGTCCTGTTTGTTCAGACTGAAGTCCAATGTGCCTGAGAACGCGCCCGCCAGTTCGGTGTCCTGCGCCAACGGTTCGCCCAGGAAGACCAGCCCCGCGTGTGGATCAAGCGTGCGGTTGACGACATTGGGCGGGGCCTGCCAAGCGGCGTCGCCGCGATCATGGAAATCGACCCGCTGCACGCTGCTGCGGGCAGGCGCGGGTTCAACCGCAAGTCGATGACCGCCAGCGCTGGCGGGCAGCAAGTAGAGCCGCTGTTGGCGTGTCGGCATTGCATCAAGCGATGCGACATGACGCCACTGGTTGCTGCCCATGACCTGCCAGTTGACCCGGTCGGCCAGCAGCGGCGGTTTGGCCGCAGCTTTCAGCACATGGTCGAACCATGCAAGGCGCAGCGCCTGAAGGTCCACGCGCGCGACGGGATCAGGGGTATAGCCCTGCACCTGTTCGGGTACGCCGGCCTGCATGGTGAAGTGCTCGTAGGGACCGATGATCAGGGTGTGATCGGCATCCGGGCGCTGTTTCAGGTGCTGGCGGAAGTAGTGCAGGGCGCCGATCTGCGCGCCATCGAAGTAGCCAGTTGTCGCCAGCACCGGGATGCCGATGTCAGTGAACTCCCGCCCTTGGGGTATCAATGCCTGCCAGTAAGCGTCATAGGTAGGATGCTGCAGCCAGCGCTCGAACCAGGGGTTCGCCGCGCCGTCCAGCATAGGCAGGTCGCGATAGGCCTGCCCGCTGCGATACCAGCGCCTGTTCAGTGCGTTCCAACGCTCGTTGTCACCATAGGTTGCATCGTCCAGCGAGGTGCTGTTGGTTGTGTAGAACGGCCATGGGTAGATGAAATTCAGGAAGATCCCACCTTCCATCGGAACGTCGATGCCCGGCGCGGTGGTTGCGGAGGTGGCGATGGCTTTGAGTGCAGGGGCCCGTTGTTTGAGTGCCGCCCATTGCGTGAAACCGCTGTAGCTGCCGCCATACATGCCGACCTTGCCATTGCTCCATGGTTGGGCGGCAGCCCAGGCAATCACTGCCGCGGCATCGCTGCCATCGTGCTCATACGGCCGGATCGGATCAGGGCTGCGGCCCTTGCCGCGACTGTAGGCGACCACGCTGCCGTAGCCGTGTGCAGCCATGGTCTTGGCATCGGACCAGGCCCAGTCGTCATTTGCATAGATGGTGAAGGTCAGCAATACCGGTAGTTTGCTGGCCTTGTTAGGGTGCACGGAAATGGCGGAGATGCGCGCGCCATCGGGCGTGGTGATGCTGATGTTACGGTCAATGCTGTAACGCCGCGCGTCGTCTTCGCTGATCGCTTGCGGCACCAGCGGCAGAAACTCCGCGTATGCGGCGTGCACCTGCCACGCCCGCAGTAGGGCGGTGGCTTGCTCGTCGTTCAGCGCTGCGACACTGGCGGTGGCATCGATCAGTCTGTCCCGTTGTTCGCGCAGGCCTTGCAGATTGCTGCCGAAAGCGAATTCGGCTTTCAGGGCCATCGGGTCATCGAGCCGCTGGAAGTGGTCTGCAAAACTCCGCTTCCACGCGTCGGCGAAGCTGATCCGCTGCGCTTGCTGCAGCTGTTTGGCGCTCGCGTAGATCTCGTACTGGAGATACAACGGTGGCTGCTGGGGTGGATCGCCGCGCAAAGCGCGCAGCTTGTGAATACTTTCGATCGCCTGTGGGTACTGGCCTGAGACTAGCTGCAGGCGGAAGCGGGTATCCAGCAGCGGTTGTTCGTCGCCCTGGGGCAGGCGGCTCAAGGTGAGCCTCGCAAGCCCGGGCATGGCGGCATCTACATCGGAGTGCTGAAGCCGCGCGGGCGCGGGTGCCGACACGTCCAGGGCCGAAGCAGTTCCCGCGGCGAGTAACAGGAGCAGGGCAAGCAAGCCGTGCATGGCAGGACCAACGGTTTGATCGTTTGCCTTCAATAGCACATCGCATGGATGAGCGTAACGGCGGGTCTGTGCCGGTCGCAGGCTTGCAAAAAGCGGGTGATGCCGGGCTTGGGTGCGTTGCGGTGGCCCGGCTCATGGCAGGCACGAACCAGTTGGACCTCAGTGCGGAAAGCACAACGGGCAGGCCACAGGCCTGCCCGTTGCATTCACGGCCAGAGGCGCTCGGTCAGCCGAGGATGCCCGGCAGATCCAGTCCCTTCTCCTTGGCGCAGTCGATGGCGATGTCGTAGCCGGCATCGGCATGGCGCATCACGCCGGTGCCGGGGTCGTTCCACAGCACGCGTGCGATGCGCTGGTCGGCGGCCTCGCTGCCGTCACAGACGATGACCACGCCCGAGTGCTGCGAGTAACCCATGCCCACGCCGCCGCCGTGGTGCAGGCTTACCCAGGTGGCACCGCCGGCGACATTGAGCATGGCGTTAAGCAGCGGCCAATCGGAGACCGCATCCGAGCCGTCCTTCATCGATTCGGTTTCGCGGTTGGGCGAAGCGACGCTGCCGCTGTCCAGATGGTCACGGCCAATCACCACCGGCGCGCTCAGTTCGCCATTGCGCACCATTTCGTTGAAGGCCAGGCCGAGTTTGTGGCGCAGACCCAAGCCAACCCAGCAGATACGTGCCGGCAAGCCCTGGAAGCTGATGCGTTCGCGCGCCATGTCCAACCAACGATGCAGGTGTGGGTCGTCGGCGATGATTTCCTTGACCTTGGCATCGGTCTTGTAGATGTCTTCAGGGTCGCCACTCAGCGCCACCCAGCGGAACGGGCCAACACCGCGGCAGAACAGCGGACGCACATAGGCCGGCACGAAACCGGGGAAATCGAAGGCATTCTTCAAGCCTTCGTCGAAGGCCATCTGGCGGATGTTGTTGCCGTAGTCGACGGTGGGAATGCCGGCGGCATGGAAGGCCAGCATCGCTTCGACGTGCACGCGCATCGCGGCCTTGGCGGCGTCGCGGACCTTCTCCGGATTGGCCCGCTGTTCGGCCAGCCATTGCTCGACGCTCCAGCCGATCGGCAGGTAGCCGTGCACCGGGTCGTGGGCGCTGGTCTGGTCGGTAACGCAGTCCGGGCGAACGCCGCGGCGTACCAGTTCCGGCAGGATCTCGGCGGCATTGCCAAGCAGGGCAATCGACTTGGCTTCACCGCTTGCCGTGTACTTGGCGATACGTGCCAAGGCGTCGTCGATGTCGGTGGCCTGTTCGTCTACGTAACGGGTGCGCAGGCGGAAGTCGATGCTGCTCTGGCGGCATTCGATGGTCAGGCTGCTGGCACCGGCCAACGAGGCGGCCAACGGCTGTGCGCCGCCCATGCCGCCGAGGCCGGCAGTGAGGATCCACTTGCCGCTCAGGCTGCCGCCGTAGTGCTGGCGTCCCATCTCGACGAAGGTCTCGTAGGTGCCCTGGACGATGCCCTGGCTGCCGATGTAGATCCAGCTGCCGGCGGTCATCTGCCCGTACATCATCAAGCCCTTCTTATCGAGCTCGTTGAAGTGCTCCCAGTTGGCCCAATGCGGCACCAGGTTGGAGTTGGCGATCAGCACGCGCGGTGCGTCCGGGTGGGTAGGGAATACGCCGACCGGCTTGCCGGATTGCACCAGCAGGGTCTGGTTGTCGTCCAGGCGCTTCAAGGTTTCCAGAATCTTGTCGTAGCTTTCCCAATCACGTGCGGCGCGGCCGATACCTCCGTAGACCACCAGCGAGGTCGGGTCTTCGGCGACCTCGGCATCGAGGTTGTTCTGCAGCATGCGGAAGGGCGCTTCGGTCTGCCAGGATTTGCAGTTGAGCGTGGTGCCGCGAGGTGCGCGCGGGTTGCGGGAGGGGTCGTGACGGGTCATGCATTTCTCCTGGTAGCAAATTCCATACAAGCGCCAAGCACTTGCTGCAAGGTGTTGCGGACGGGGCTTGCGTGTTCGGGGTCGTAGGGCGTGGGCCAGCTGTGCTCGTCCACGTCCTCGGGTGCGGGTTCGTGCATGTAGCCGCGGCAGCCCAGCTCCATCTGCAGGGTGTGCACGCCGTTGGCGGTGTTGCTGTAGTGGCGGGTGATCCAGCCACCCTTGAAGCGACCGTTGCGCACATGGCTCATGCCGCTCAACGCACACAGGTTCTCGACCACGTCGGTGAGCGCGTTGTCGCAGGAGGTATCGGGGGCACCGCTGGGGCCGGCGCTGCCGATATTGAACTGCGGCAGTTCGCCCTCGAATAGATGCGGAATCAGGGAGCGGATCGAGTGCGCGTCGTAGACGACAACGGTCTCGTGCTGGGCACGCAGGCGTGCGATCTCGCCGGCCAGCGCAGCGTGGTAAGGATCGAACCAGGTTTCGCGGCGGTACTGGATCTCCGCGTCATCAGGTTCGTGTCCGGCGCGGTACAGCGGCTGGTTGTCGAAGGTGGTAAGCGGGCACAGGCCGGTGGTGTTCTGCCCTGGGTACAGCGAGACACCGGATGGGTCGCGATTGACGTCTATCAGCGAGCGCGAGATGGCAGTGCGTACCGTGGTGGCGCCCATTGCCTTGGCGAAGGCATAGAGTTCGTGCACCCACCAATCGGCATCGCGGCGTGCAAGCCACGGTGATACGAAGTGGCCGACGCGCGATGCCGGCAATTCGGTTCCGGTATGCGGGAAGCTGACGATCAATGGAGCGTGACCGTGGTGGATCTGCAGCCAATCAGGGGAGTTCGTCATGGGGATTCCTGGGGTATGGCAGGCGTTGTTCTTCCCTTGCTGGCGGGGGAAGATGCCCGAAGGGCAGAAGGGGATGCTTTGCACGGTAAAGGCCAGAAGCTCCCCTCATCCGGCGCTGCGCGCCACCTTCTCCCGCAGGCGGGAGAAGGGCTTGCATCGCAGCTCGCGGTGAACTGTGCCTGGCCTGGCAGATTGCAGCGTTGCTGGCTATCGCCTCTCCCGCAAGCGGGAGAGGATGCCCGGAGGGCAGGTGAGGGCGCTCTTCGCGGTGAAGCCGAAAAGCTCCCCTCATCCGGCACTGCGCGCCACCTTCTCCCGCAGGCGGGAGAAGGAATGGCAACACGGCTTTCGGCCAGCTCTGCATGTGCTTCAATCAGGCCTTGTCAGTCACATCAACACCCGGCAACTGCACACCCAAGCCAGCCGTCAACGCAGCAGCGCGCACCAATGCAGTCGCAGCAACCATGTCCGGGTGGAAGTAACGGTCGTCCACCAAGGTCGGTACCTGCGCACGCAAGGTCGAACGCACCTGCTCCAACGCCGGACTCGAACGCAGCGGCGCGTGGAAGTCACAGCCCTGGCCGGCGGCGAGCAGTTCAATGCCGATCACGTTGGCCGCGTTCTCGGCCATCGTGATCAGACGACGCGCGCCATGCGCCGCCATTGATACATGGTCTTCCTGGTTGGCCGAGGTCGGGATCGAGTCGACGCTGGCCGGGTAGGCGCGCTGCTTGTTCTCCGAGACCAATGCTGCCGCGGTCACCTGCGGGATCATGAAGCCCGAGTTCAGGCCCGGCTTCGGGGTCAGGAAGGCCGGCAGGCCGGACAGTGCCGGGTCCACCAGCATGGCGGTGCGACGTTCGCTGATCGAGCCGATCTCGCAGATCGCCATCGCCAGCATGTCCGCTGCGAATGCCACTGGCTCGGCGTGGAAGTTGCCGCCGCTCAGTGCTTCACCGGTGTCGGTGAACACCAGCGGGTTGTCGGAGACACCATTGGCCTCGATTTCCAGGGTGGCTGCCGCCTGGCGCATCACGTCCAACGCCGCGCCCATTACCTGCGGCTGGCAGCGCAGGCAGTAAGGGTCCTGCACGCGCACGTCGTTGTCGCGATGCGATTCGCGGATCGCCGAACCTTGCATCAACTCGCGCAAAACCGCGGCAGTGGCGATCTGGCCGCGCTGGCCACGGATGCTGTGGATGCGCGGGTCAAACGGGGTATCCGAGCCCTTGGCGGCTTCCACCGACAACGCACCGGTAACCAGCGCGGCCTGGAAAACCACTTCGATCTCGAACAGGCCGGCCAGTGCGTAAGCGGTCGAGTACTGGGTGCCATTGAGCAGCGCAAGACCTTCCTTCGCGCCAAGTACCAACGGCTGCAGACCGGCCTGCTTGAAGGCTGTCTCGGCCGACATGCGAGCACCACCGACAAACGCTTCACCGACACCAATCATCACGCTGGCCAGATGCGACAACGGTGCCAGATCGCCAGAGGCGCCAACCGAACCCTGGCAGGGCACAACCGGCACCACGTCCTTCTGCAGCATTGCTTCCAGCAGCGCCAAGGTCTGCGGGCGGATACCCGAGGCGCCTTGCGCAAGACTGGTCAGCTTCAGCGCCATCATCAGCCGCACGACATCGACCGGCATCGGCTCGCCTACACCGGCGGCGTGCGACAGCACGATATTGCGCTGCAGGGTTTCCAGGTCTTCGCGTTCGATGCGAACGCTGGCCAGCTTGCCGAAGCCGGTGTTGATGCCATACACCGGCTCGCCCTTGGCGACGATGGCGTCCACCACCTGCGCGCTGCGCAGCACTGCGGCCTGGGCGGATTCGTCCAGACGCACGTTGGCGCCGCGATAGATCTGCCGCCATTGCGCCAGCGGGACGTGGCCGGGGAGGAGGGTCAAGGTAGTGCTCATGCGTGCTCCAGCAGTGCGAGGTTCAAGGTGCGAGGTTCAGACGATCTGCCCGCGCCAGACGCGGGCATGCAAAGGATTGAAGCCGATCCGGTAAACCAGGTCGGCGGGTGCATCGATGTCCCAGATGGCGAGGTCGCAGTCCATGCCGGCGGCCAGCTTGCCGACGCGATTGGCGCGGCCCAGTGCGCGTGCGGCTTCACGGGTGAAGCCGGCGATGCACTCGTCCACGGTCATGCGGAACAAGGTGGCGCCCATGTTCATCGTCAGCAGTGGACTGGTCAGTGGTGAGGTGCCGGGATTGCAGTCGGTTGCCAACGCCATCGGTACGCCGGCGTCACGCAGGCCCTGGATCGGCGGCAGCACCGTCTCGCGGGTGAAGTAATAGGCGCCAGGCAGCAGTACGGCAACGGTGCCTGCCGCGCGCATCGCGGCGATGCCGGCTTCGTCCAGATGTTCGATATGGTCGGCGGACAGTGCGCCGTTGTGCGCTGCCAGCTCTGCACCGTGTTGGTTGGACAACTGCTCGGCATGGATCTTGATTGCCAGACCGTGCTGCTTGGCCGCCTCGAACACCTGTTGTGCCTGCGCCGGCGAGAACGCGATGTTCTCGCAGAAGATATCGACCGCTTCGGCCAGACTTTCGGCGGCGATGGCCGGAATCATCACTGCGCAGACTTCGTTGATATAAGCCTGTGCCTCGTGGCCCGGCGGCACTGCATGCGCACCCAGGAAGGTCGGCACGATCTCCACCTTGCGCAGTGTTCCCAGTTCGCGCGCCACCCGCAGCTGCTTGCGTTCGTCGGCCAGGGTCAGGCCATAGCCGGATTTGATCTCGATGGTGGTGATGCCTTCGGCCAGCATTGCATCCAACCGGGGCAGGCTGGCGCTGATCAACGCCGCGTCATCTGCCTGGCGGGTGGCGCTGACCGTGGAAACGATGCCACCACCGGCCTTGGCGATCTGCGCATAGCTCACGCCCTGCAGGCGCTGCTCGAACTCACCGGCGCGGTTGCCGGCATAGACCAGGTGGGTATGGCAGTCGATCAGGCCGGGGCTGATCCAGCGGCCGTTGCAGTCGACGCGGTTATCGGCCTCAAATGCGGGTGCTTCCGCGGCAGGTCCGACATGCAGGATGCGACCATCGCGGGCGGCGACCACGCCGTCGCGGATGCTGCCCAGTCCGCCCGTGGCGTCGTCCAGGGTCATCAGGTTGGCGTTGTGCCAGAGCGTGTCGCAGCGCATTGTCCCTCTCCATGCCTATTTGTATATACAATAACGGCGACCATCGGAGAGTGTCCAGTGACAACGATCAAGCCGACCCCATCTGTCCGCTTCCATGCTGCCCAGGCCTTGTTGCCGCAGGGGTGGGCGCAGAACGTGCGCATCGACTGCAGCGCTGGCCACATCACCGCAGTGGCTGCGGATGAGCCCTGGGATGGCCAGTCGCAACGGCTGGGCGTGGTGGTGCCGGGCCTGGGTAATCTGCACAGCCACGCGTTCCAGCGCGCGATGGCCGGGCTCACCGAGGTGGGAGGACGTTCGGGCGACAGTTTCTGGAGCTGGCGTGAGCTGATGTACCGGTTCCTGGATCGCCTGGATCCGGATACCTTCCAGGCCATCGCTGCGCAGGCCTATATGGAAATGCTGGAAAGCGGTTTCACCCGGGTCGGTGAGTTCCACTACTTGCATCACACCGAGACCGGCAGCCGCTACGCCGACCATGCCGAAATGTCGGTACGCGTTGCCGCAGCAGCCGACGACACCGGGCTGGGCCTGACTCTGCTGCCGGTGTTCTACGCACACAGCGATTTTGGCGGTGCCGCGCCGACCCCGGCACAGCGACGCTTTCTGCACGACATCGACGGCTTTGCGGACTTGCTGGATGGCTGCAAGCGGGCACTGGCAGACACGCCCGATGCGGTTCTGGGGCTGGCCCCGCACAGCCTGCGCGCCAGCACTCCGCAGGAACTGCAGGCGCTGGTTGCCTTGGCGCCGGGCCCAATCCATATCCATATCGCCGAGCAGACCCGCGAGGTGGATGCCTGTCTGGCCTGGAGTGGGCAACGGCCGGTCGAATGGCTGTACGCCAACGCAGCGGTGGATGCGCGGTGGTGTCTGGTGCACGCCACCCACGTCAACAGCGATGAAGTGCGGTTGATGGCGGACAGCGGTGCGGTGGTTGGGCTGTGCCCGATCACCGAAGCCAACCTGGGCGATGGCCTGTTCCCGATGCGTGACTTCATACAGCTTGGCGGACGCTTCGGCGTTGGCTCCGACTCCAATGTGCTGATCGACGCAGCGGAAGAGCTGCGCCTGCTTGAATATGGCCAGCGCCTGCAGCTGCGCGGCCGCAACGTACTCTCCCCCGGTGATCTGTCCAGTGGCCGCTGGCTGTACCAGCAGGCGGGCGAGGGCGGGGCGCAGGCCCTGGGCGTGCCGTTCGGGCTGGAGGTGGGCGCCGCTGCCGATCTGCTGGAGCTGGACGACGAGCACCCGGCCTTGCTGGGACGCAATGGCGACGCCTTGCTTGACAGTTGGCTGTTCGCCGCACGTAATGGCGCCCTTCGCAGCGTCTGGCGCAACGGTCGGGCCTTGGTCCGCGATGGCCGCCACGTGAACCGTGATGCGATCAGCGCGCGTTACCGTGCCGCGCTCGCGCGGATACTGGGCTAAGGTCGGCTATCGGCCAGGCACCGCTTCTTTCAGGAAACCCGAGTGAAGGGCAAGAAAGCTCCCACCCTCAATCACCGCATCCGCAGTGACATCGAAGGCCGCATCCTCAGCGGCGAATGGGAGCCTGGCTTCCGTATCCCGTTCGAACACGAGCTGATGGAACAGTACGGGTGCTCGCGGATGACGGTGAACAAGGTGCTGACCGCGCTGGCCGAGAGCGGCATGATCGAACGCCGCCGACGCGCCGGCTCCTTCGTGGCGCGGCAGCCGCCCCATCTGGAACAGGTGGCGCTGGAGATCCCCGACATCGAAGTGGCGGTCTCTGACCGCGGCCACGAATACGGCTTCCAGCTGCTTGAACGCGCGCACCGCAAGGCCAGGGAAAACTCGGCCGAAGAGCTGCAGTTGGTAGGTGACGGCAAGTTGCTGGCGATGCGCTGCCTGCACCTGGCCGACGGCAAGCCGCTGGCGTTGGAGCGCAGGTTGATCAATCCCGAAGCGGTGCCGGAAACCCTGAAGGTGGACTTCTCCATCCACGCGCCGGGCAGCTGGCTGCTGCAGAACGTGTCATGGACACGCGGCCAGCACCGTATCAGCGCGGTGGCCGCGACCGCCGACGAAGCTGCATTGTTGAAAGTACCGGTGGGCACGGCCTGCCTGGTCATTGACCGCCAGACCTGGCGCGGCGAGCTGCCGATCACCTGGGTGCGGCAGATGTTCCTTGGCGATGCCTACGATCTGATTGCCCGCTTCGCGCCGGGCGCACGCTGATTCAATCCGTTCGATGCAATCTCCAGCCAGGTCGATGGCCTGGCTGGACGCTGCTGAACTCCAGATCTAGATGGTGCTGCACTGCCGCCAGCGTACCGGCTCATCCACGCCTGGGCGCGGATTGAGCTGCACGCGGGTGGTGCGCAAGGCCGGGTAGCGCTGCAGCTGCTGGCAGATCAGGGGCCATACCTGGGCATCGTCGCCGCTGCGCTCAACCGACAGGGTGGAACGGGTCAGCCAGATGCCACTGACCACGCCCGCCGTACTGGCCAGGGCCTTGGACACGGATTGCTGATAACGCAGCAGCGTGGCGGCATCCGGGTCCTGCACGAGATCGCTGGGGTTGGAGGTGTTTGCCGGTGCCGGTGCTGCTGGCTTGCTGGCTTCGGCTTTTTCGCTGGTGGCCGGGGTCACAGGCGCGCTGACGGGATCGGGTGTGGTGTCGCGGGCAGGGCGGGGAGCGGCAGCGATGGATTCGGGCGCAGGGCTGTCGCCGCGCAGGGTCATATACCCCATGCCGACCAGCAGGCCCAGGGTGATCGCCGCCAGGCCCGCGATGCCGGTGTGGCGAACCGCTTCGCGTCGCGCGATGCCGGTCACGGTCTCGCGTGCCTCGGCCGGCATATAGGGCTTGAGCAGCGGCCACAACTGCCGCGCGTCGATGACCTCGATCGATCGCTTCTCCGCTTCGACCAGACCGTCGCGTTCAACGTGGCCTTCGGTGATCAGCAGGCCACCTACGGCGCCGGTAAGGCTGATGGCCGACGCCAACTCATGGATCGCACTGGCATCGAAGCGGTAAGCGCGGCCATGCTTGCATGACACCAACCAGCGCTGGCCATCCCGTTGCAGCAGGAAGTCGCTGCTGGTGCCACGATCGTTCTCGTCGTCATCGGTCAGTGGATGCAGGTCGCGCTGTTCGGCCATGGCCTGGTGCACGATGCGCGAAAACTCACGCCAGCGCATGCCAGCCAGTGCGGCCAGGCCATGCTGGCGCTCGGTTTGACGGCGGGCGACCAACCACAGGTATGCCGACGCCAGGCCCCACAAGAGCAATGCAAGCAACAGGGCCAGAATCCACGAGAACATCGACATACCCGAAAGCCTAGAGAAGGGGCCCAGTCTATCTTCCCTGACGACCGTAAGAGCTGGCTGACTTCGCCTTTTTTGTACGCTGTTGCCGAATCAGTCCGTGGACCGAGGGGCCGGCCAATAATGGCTGTCGGGCACCGCGCGCGCGCCAAAGATGGCCTGGCCGACACGAACCACGGTCGCGCCTTCCTCGATGGCGATCTCGAAGTCTCCTGACATGCCCATCGACAGCTCATCCAGGCCGATGCCGGCCGGGGCGTCCTGGCGCAGGCGTTCACGCAGTTCCCGCAGGCGGACGAAGCAGGCGCGCACCTGCTGCGGCTCGGCGGAGAACATGGCCAAGGTCATCAGGCCGCGCACGCGCAATGCGCCCGAGCGCGGCAGGGCCTGCAGGAACCCGGCAACCGCCTCGGGCACCAATCCATACTTGCTGGCCTCATTGGACGTGTTTACCTGCACGAAGACGTCCAATGAACGGCCTTCTGCCTGCAGGCGGCGGTCCAGCGTTTCGGCCAGGCGCAGGCTGTCCAAGGCCTGGAATTCGTCGGCAAAACGGGCCACCAGTTTGGCCTTGTTGGTCTGCAGGTGGCCGATGACCGACCAGTGCAGATCGGTCAGGTCCTGCATCGCCTCCCATTTGTGATGGGCTTCCTGCACCTTGTTTTCGCCAAGCATGCGGCAGCCGGCCTGATAGGCCAGGCGGATATGGGCTTCGTCGATGGTTTTGCTGACCGGCAGCAGGCGTACGCTGTCCGCGGCCCGGCCCACGCGCTGGCAGGCCACGGCCATCCGCTCGCGGACCAAGGCAAGATTATGGCGGAAGTCATCCACGCTTTCGGCACGCGGGTAGCGGCCGTGCAGGGCGTGACGGGTCTGGGTGCCGACGGTGCTGCCGGGGGCCGTGTCGGGGCGCGGGGTTTGCATGCTTGACTCCAGCGATTGCGGCCACCGCCCGATGCTGCGCGGGCGGAGCGGTAAGCCACAGATTATCGCTTGCTGGCGGTGCCTGGCCCCGGAATCTGGCTGCCGTGACGAATCGCAGGCATGAAAAACCCGCCATCCGATGCCGTGAGGGGAGGGAGACTTACGGCGCGGTACAGCTGGCGGGTGAGTTGATTCTTGCGCAAGCAATGTTGCTTTGCAACATCACTGATCTTCAGCTTGCTGCCCGCCGTGTGCGGCGCGGCTCTCAGCCCGGGTAAGACGGCGGTTGAGGGCGTCCAGGCGGTCGTTCAGGGCCTCGATATCGGAACGCGAGGGGATGTCCATGCGTCGCAGCACGCTGTGTACGCGGTCTTCAAACGACTTTTCGACCTTGTCCCAGGTATCGGCGGCGCGCTCCCGGGCCTGCCCCAGGGTGTTCTCGACGGTGTCGCGCAGGCTTTCGCCGTTGCGCGACTGTTCGCGGGAACGGGCTTCGCTGTCCTGGCCTTCCTTGACCAGGGTGTCGAACAGTTTGCTGCCCTCGGCCTGCGCCCGCGACAGTGCGCCCAGGCCGGCCAGCCACACCTGCTGTGCCGATTCGGTCACCTTCCTGGTCAAACGCTCGGCCTGGCCTTGCGTGCCGGCGCTGTCGTCTTCGTCTTCCGGGCGTTGCTCGTAGGTGGTCATGACGATGCTCCTATGCGGGGTTGAAGAGTTCAGCCACACCGTAACGGCTTGGCGGCCTGAGTTGTGTGACGGCGCCGGCTCAGCCGAGCTTGTCAGTCAGCACGCGTTGAATTTCGGATTCCACCATGCCTTTCATTGCCGAGAGCAGGAAGCCCAGTTCGGCCTTGACCCGCACGGCACCCGGCAGCAGCTCGATGGCACCGTCCACGCCGGAACGGTTGAAGTGCAGCACCGGGCCGTCCCAGCGGGTAACCACGTCGAAGCGTTCCTGCAGCTTTTCGGCGACTTCGGCAATGGCGGTGCGGGCCTTGTCGTCGGACAGGGAGTGGGCGTGCTGGATATCAATGGTGGACATGGCGTGCGGCCTGTACTGCTGTATGTGAGAAAGATGCGCCATTGTGCGGACCTGAGCGGCGTAGTCCAAGTCTCACGTACACCTTCTGCATGACCGGATGACCTGCTAGTCTGCTGCCGGTGCGCACTCTGCAAGTCCATTTCAGCAATCGTCAGCAGCCGGATCAGTCATTGATGCCGGGGGTCCAGCGCATCGTGCGCCACGCGTCGGGTCAAATCCGGCTCGGTGATGGCAGCGTCGGCCCCTTGCTGTTGGCGCAGTTCTGCACCGATCAGCGCGGCGTCTGGCTCCAGGTTGCCAGCGGTGGCCGCGGCATTCACGTCAATGGCCGGCCGGTGCGGCGGATGGCATTGCTGCGCGCCGGTGATTCGGTCTACGCCGACGGTACGGAGATGCTGCTGCGCGGGGAATGCGAGCAGGTCCCGCATCCGCCCGAGGCGCCCGGCGATGGCGGCGAAGATCTGCGGGCGCTGCTGCGCGGGGTGGGGGGGCGCCACCACGGGCGCAGCTTCACCCTGGACAAGCCGCGCCTGGTTGGTAGCGATCCGGCGAGTGACATCCTGATCGACGAGCCGGCCTTCGCCGAACGGCATGCCCGTTTCGAGCGGCATGGCGACAAGGTCCTGCTGCGCGACCTGGGGTCGGCCGAAGGTAGCCTGGTCAATGGCGTAAATGCCCGGCATTGCTGGTTGCAGGCGGGTGACCAGGTGGTTTTCGAAGGTAACCACCGCTTTGTGCTGGAAATTCCGCTGGGCCCGGTTGCCGCCAATGCGGCCATCGCGGTCGAAGATGATGAAGAGCCGGTGGCGGTCAAACCCTCCACGTTGGCGCCGGCAAAACCCCGTTTGCCCCGGCGTTGGCCTTGGCTGTTGCTCAGCGCCTTGTTGCTGGGGGCGGCGATCAGCGCGTTGTTGCTGTTCGGCGCCCGCTGACTAGCGGCACCTGTCGTACTGAAATCTCACGCATGGGCCGGGGAAGCTGCACGCGCAGAATGGGTGCAGATGCAACTTTTCCCAACTGGCCCAAGGCTGTTGCGCTGCGGCATACTAGGGATTCTGCTCAACAGGTGTGACATGACGCGCGCATTCAATTTCAGTGCCGGCCCTGCGACATTGCCGGAATCGGTCCTGCGCCAGGCGCAGGCGGAGATGTTGGAATGGAATGGCGTAGGCGCGTCCATTGTCGAGATAAGCCACCGCAGTGCCGACTTCATGGCCGTGGCCGCCGAGGCCGAAGCCGATCTGCGGCGCCTGATCGGCATTCCTGACGATTACGCGGTGCTGTTCCTGGGGGGCGGTGCCACCACCCAGCAGGCGCTGCTGCCGCTGAACTTCGCCAGCTCGGGCCAACGCGTGGACTACGTGGTCAGTGGCCACTGGGGCAAGACCGCGGTCAAGCAGGCTCAGCCCTATGTCGACGTCAACATCGCCGCCAGCGGTGAGGCCAGTGGTTATCGGGATATCCCGGCGCGTTCGCAGTGGCAGCTATCTGACGATGCGGCCTATGTGCATATCACCGCCAACGAAACCATCCACGGCATCGAGTTCCGTGATGTGCCGGATGTGGGCGGGGTGCCGCTGATCGCCGATTTCAGCTCGTCCATTGCCTCCGAGCCGATTGACGTGTCGCGCTATGGCGTGATCTACGCAGGTGCGCAGAAGAACCTTGGCCCGGTTGGCATCGCCGTGGTCATCATCCGCCGCGACCTGCTGGAACGCGCCGGCCAGCCGCGCGCGGATATCTTCGATTACCGCTCGCATGTCGCGCGCGACTCGATGTTGAACACACCGCCGACCTGGAACTGGTACCTGGCCGGGCTGATGTTCAAGTGGATGCTGGCCCAGGGCGGTGTCGATGCCTTCGCCAGGCTCAGCCTTGCCAAGTCGTCGGCGGTCTATGAGGCCATTGACGGTTCCGGCGGCTTTTACCGCAACGAAGTAGCCGCGGCCGTACGTTCGCGGATGAACATCCCGTTCTTCCTGCCCAGCGAAGAACTCAATGCGCGTTTTGTCAGCGAGTCCAAGGCAGCCGGCTTGCTGGCGCTGAAGGGCCACAAGGCAGTCGGCGGCATCCGCGCCTCGCTGTACAACGCCATGCCGCTGGAAGGCGCACAGGCGCTGGCAGCATTCATGCGTGATTTCCAGCAGCGTAACGGTTGAACCAATCCCGCCGTGCGCGCCGCGCCGGCCAGTAACAGGTAGACGATTCCATGGCGACCAAGCCAAGCAAGACCGCCAGTAAAGCCCAACCTGCCGCCAAGAAAGCACCGACCAGGCAGGCTGCGGTGAAGAAGACTGTCGCCAGCAAGAAAGCCGCCGCCGAGACCCTCACCGTCGCGAAGCCGGTGCTGTCGGATGTGCGCGCCAAGATCGACCAGATCGACCGCAGCATCCAGGCCCTGATTGCCGAGCGGGCCAACTTCGCCCATCAGGTCGGCAAGGCCAAGGGCAAGCTGGCGGCAGCCGTTGACTACTACCGCCCCGAGCGCGAAGCGCAAGTGCTGCGCATGGTGGTGGACCGCAACGAAGGCCCGCTCAGCGACGAAGTGCTGGTGCACGTCTATCGCGAAATCATGTCGGCCTGTCTGGCCCAGCAGGAGCCTTTGAAGATCGGCTACCTCGGCCCGGAAGGCTCGTTCACCCAGCAGGCCGCGCACAAGCACTTTGGTCGTTCGGCGCTGGGCCTGCCTTTGGCCAACATCGAAGAGATTTTCCAGGAAGTGGAAAACGGCAACGCCGATTTCGGCGTCGTGCCGGTGGAGAACTCCGGGCAGGGCACGATCCAGATCACCCTGGACATGTTCCTGACCTCCAATCTCAAGATCTGCGGCGAAGTCGAGCTGCGCGTGCAGCAGTACCTGCTCTCGCGCACCGGCCGCATCGAGGACATCGAGCGCATCTACGCGCATCCGCAGGCCTTCATGCAGACCTCGGCATGGCTGCGTGCCAACCTGCCCAAGACCGAAAAAGTGCCGGTGTCCAGCAACTCCGAAGGTGCCCGACGCGCCCGCAATGCGGAAGACGCTGCGGCCATCGGCGGCGAGAGTGCCGGGCATGTGTATGGCCTGAAGAAGGTGGTGACCAAGCCGATCCAGAACGACGCCGACAACACCACGCGCTTCCTGGTGATCGGTCGCCAGCTGTTCCCGTCGTCGGGCCACGACCGTACCTCGGTTTTGGTCTTCATCCACGACAAGCCCGGCGCGCTGTTCGACGTACTCAGCCCGTTCGCACGCCACGGCATCAGCATGAACCGCATCGAGTCGCGACCCTCGCACCAGGCCAAGTGGGAATACGGTTTCTTCATCGATCTGGCAGGTCATATCGAAGACGAATCGATGCAGGCCGCATTGGCCGAGCTGAAGTCGCACTCGGCGCAGATCAAGGTGCTCGGTTCCTACCCGGTCGCCGTGCCGTGAGTTCCAAAGCCCCTCTCCCCGCGGGAGAGGGGTTGGGGTGAGGGCAGGGTTGCCGACATTCTTCAATTCGCTGCAGCCATGTGCTCCCTTACCCTCATCTGCCCTTCGGGCACCTTCTCCCGGAGGGAGAAGGGTTTGCTGACGCGCCCCTGGCGCACTGAATACTAGAGAGACCGCATGAGTTCCCAGCCCTACTGGATTGCACGCAAAGGTTCCGCCCTGCAGGGCACGCTCGCCATTCCCGGCGACAAGTCGGTATCGCACCGCTCGGTGATGTTCGCCGCGCTGGCCGATGGCGTTTCGCATATCGATGGTTTTCTGGAAGGCGAGGACACCCGCGCCACCGCCCACATTTTCGAACAGATGGGCGTGCGATTCGAAACGCCGTCAGCCTCGCAGCGGATCGTCCATGGCGTTGGCGTGGATGGCCTGAAGGCACCAACCGACGAGCTGGATTGCGGTAACGCCGGCACCGGCATGCGTCTGCTGGCTGGCCTGCTGGCCGCGCAGCCCTTCGACACGACGCTGATTGGTGATGCGTCCTTGTCCAAGCGGCCGATGCGCCGCGTGACCGGGCCGCTGGCGCAGATGGGTGCACGCATCGACACCCAGGACGATGGCACGCCGCCGCTGCACATCCACGGCGGGCAGACACTGCACGGCATCGATTACGAATTGCCGGTGGCCAGTGCGCAGGTCAAGTCGGCGGTGCTGCTGGCGGGCCTGTATGCGCAAGGCGAGACATCAGTGGTCGAGCCGCATCCAACCCGCGATTACACCGAGCGCATGTTGCGCGCATTCGGCGTGGAGATCGAGTTCGAACCGGGCAAGGCACGCCTGCGCGGCGGCCAGCGCCTGCGTGCGACCGATATTTCGGTACCGGCGGACTTCTCGTCCTCGGCGTTCTTCATCGTTGCCGCCAGCATCATTCCCGGCTCGGAAGTGCGTTTGCGTTCGGTCGGCCTGAATCCGCGCCGCACCGGCCTGCTGGCTGCACTGCGCCTGATGGGCGCGGACATCACCGAGGAGAACCATGCCGAGCACGGTGGCGAGCAGGTCGCAGATCTGGTCGTGCGCTATGCCCAGCTCAAGGGCGCGGAGATTCCGGAAGCGCTGGTGCCGGACATGATCGACGAGTTTCCGGCACTGTTCGTCGCCGCCGCCGCCGCCGAAGGCCAGACCGTGGTGCGCGGCGCAGCCGAGCTGCGGGTGAAGGAGTCAGACCGTCTCGCGGCGATGGCCACGGGCCTGCGTGACCTGGGCCTGCGCGTGGACGAGACCGATGATGGTGCGACCATTTTCGGTGGTCCGCTGGGCAGCGGCACCATCGAGAGCCACGGCGATCACCGTATCTCGATGGCTTTTGCCATTGCCGGCCAGCTCAGCACCGGTGAAGTACGCATCAATGATGTCGCCAACGTGGCGACCTCGTTCCCAGGCTTTGACAGCCTGGCCAGTGGCGCCGGCTTCGGGCTCAGCGTCCGGTCCTGAACTCCACAGGGACCTGCACGACGCTGTTGATGGCGCGACCATCCCGCATCGCGGGCTGGAAGCGCCATTGCTGTAGCGCGGCAATGGCGGCCTGATCCAGGGCGGGGTCAATACCGCCTTCATGTCCGATCACGGTGGCTTGGCTGACCCGGCCGTCGGCATCCACCTGCAGACGTACGATCACATCGCCTTCGATGTCGGCACTCAGCGCGGCGGCCGGATAATCCGGGGTCGGATTGTTGGCCAGCGGTTCGGCATCACGATTGCCCGCGATGCTGACCACCGAAGTGGTATCGGCAGTGGTGATGGAAACCGGGCTGGCAGCCACTGGAGTCTGCAGGTGGCGGTACCCGAGCACGGCAAAGACAGTCACCACCAGCAGCGCCAGCAGGCCCCACAGCCATGCCACAGCAATGCCGTGCGGGCGTGCCGGTGTATGAGGGTGGCTCGTGCTGTGTTGAAGGGGGATGCTGGACATCGACATGTGGGCTCTGCGTAGCGACTACGCAACAAGTCTGGTCCCGCACTCCCAAACGGCGAATGACTTTGGACGGAAACCGGCCCCCTTGGGGAGCCGGGGTTCAGCTTACGGCGCCGGTTTGAAATCGAAGGGGATTTCCAGGCTGCCCTGCATTGGCTGGCCATTGCTCTGTGCCGGCTGGAAACGCCAGTTGCGCACGGCTTCCTGGGCAGCCCGGTCAAGGTCGCGCGAGCCACTGCGCTGGATCACGCGGACATCCAGGGGGACGCCATTGGCGTCCACGTCCACGTGAACAATTACCGTACCGCTTTCGCCGCGGCGCAGGGCTGCCGGCGGATAGTCCGGCGCCGGGCTTTGGCCAGGCAGTGGCACTGGCTGGTCACTGGGCGCGGGCGCGACTGGCGCGGCCGGTGCCGGATCGACCGGCGCAGTCTCAGCGATGGGCTGCGGTGGTGGGGCGGGCGCGGCCTCGACCAGCTCCGGGGTTTCCTCCACCGTTTCCGGGCGCGCATCGGGCATGTCGCTGGCGCCGGCACCTGCGGGCAAGGGTGCCGGCAAGGGCGCCAACACGGCGTTGCTGGCCTGTGGCTGGGCCGGATCGGCGCGATAGAACTCGTTGTGGCGACGGGCATTGAGCCAGACCACCAGGAACAGCAGAACACCGACGCCAAAGGCGATGCCAGCGATCTTCAGGCTGCTGCGGGGCAGGTGAAACGTGAAGTTCTGGTCGGAGCGGGAGCTTGGAGCGGACATGGCCTTGACCGTATGGAACCGGCCGATTCTTGCACAGGAAAGGTGAATCGCGCGGCAGAAAGCTGCAGTTCGCGCGATAATCCAATATCCACACCCGTACACAGTGCCCAGCCATGCTTGATCCAGCCCTTCTTCGCCAGCAGCCCGCCGAACTTGCCGAACGCCTGCGCAGTACGCGCGGTTACGTTCTGGATGTGGCCGCCTTCGAGTCGCTGGAGGCTGACCGCAAGCGCATCCAGGTGCGCACCCAGGAACTGCAGAGCCTGCGCAACAGCCGTTCCAAGTCGATTGGCCATGCCAAGGCCAAGGGCGAGGACGTGTCGGCGATCATGGCCGAAGTGGCCGCGTTCGCCGATGAGCTGAAGAGCTCCGAGGCCCAGCTCGATGTACTGCGCGAGCAGATCGAAACCCTGTCGATGGGCATCCCGAACCTGCCTGCCGCTGATGTTCCGGCCGGCAAGGACGAGAATGACAACGTCGAGCAGCTGCGCTGGGGTACCCCGCGCGAATTCGACTTCCCGGTGCTCGACCACGTGGAGCTGGGGGCCCGCAACAATGGCCTGGACGCGGAAACCGCCGCCAAGCTGTCCGGCGCACGTTTCACCGTGTTGCGCGGTTCGATCGCGCGTCTGCACCGTGCCCTGGGCCAGTTCATGCTCAATCTGCACAGCAACGAGCACGGTTACGAGGAAACCAATGTGCCGGTGCTGGTCAACGCCGACTCGCTGCGCGGCACCGGTCAGTTGCCCAAGTTCGAGGAAGACCTGTTCAAGACCGCGTTGGGCGAATCCACCCGCTATCTGATCCCGACCTCGGAAGTGCCGCTGACCAATATCGTCCGCGACGAGATCATCGACGCCGAGCGTCTGCCGCTGCGCATGACCGCACATTCGATGTGCTTCCGCTCCGAGGCCGGCAGCGGTGGCCGTGACGTGCGCGGCATGATTCGCCAGCACCAGTTCGAGAAGGTTGAACTGGTCAGCGTCTGTGCTGCCGAGGACAGCGCTGCCGAGCATGAGCGCATGACCGCGTGCGCCGAAGCCGTGCTGCAGAAGCTGGGCCTGCCTTACCGCAAGGTGCTGCTGTGCACCGGCGACATGGGCTTTTCGGCGATCAAGACCTATGACCTGGAGGTATGGCTGCCGTCGCAGCAGACCTACCGCGAGATCTCGTCCTGCTCGAATTGCGGTGATTTCCAGGCGCGTCGGATGCAGGCGCGCTGGCGCAATCCCGCCGGCAAGCCGGAGCTGGTGCACACCCTCAATGGTTCGGGCGTGGCGGTAGGCCGGGCGATGATCGCGGTGATGGAGAACTACCAGAACGCCGATGGCTCGATCACGATCCCGGAAGTACTGCGCCCCTACATGGGCGGTGCCGAAACCATTGCCTGACCCCAGACGGTAGTGCCGAGCCATGCTCGGCAGCGGCCTGCCCGATAACGCTTCGGCGCGCGTGCCCATACGGTCTTTGATCGGTGTGGGAGCGGTGTAAACCGCGAAGCCGGCTTCGTTGAATTTGCAAAACGGTCGGCAATCGCAACGATTGTGAGCTTCGCGGCTGACGCCGCTCCCACAAAAACAAGCGGCCCCGAATTTGGTAGTGCCGAGCCATGCTCGGCAGATGCCTGCCCGACAGCGCTTCGGCGCCCGAGCCGACAAGGTCTTTAGGTCCTTGTGGGAGCGGTGTAAACCGCGAAGCTCGATAGGCCGGAATTGCAGAAATGCCCGCGATCGCAAGGATTCCGGGCTTTGCCGCGCAAGCCGCTCCCACAAAAGCAGGCAGCCTGGCATTGGGTAGTGCCGAGCCATGCTCGGCAGATGCCTGTCCGATATCGCTTCGGCGCCCTTGCCGACAAGGTCTTTGGTCCTTGTGGAAGCGATGTAAACCGCGAAGCCGGGAACACTTGAATGTCGAGGCATAGCAGGGCCGCAAGGTTTGCCAGCTTCGCGGCTGACACCGCTCCTACAAAAGCGCGCCGTTCCTGGACGCTGCGCCCTCTAAACATGAATGGGCGTCTGCAGTGCTTCGCCCCCGGCATGCTGGAACCTCAATCAGGACTGTTTGGGGCCTGATTTGTAAATACAGGACAAAGGTGATTAAATTTAGCGGTTCGTTCCAATAGTGGGATCAATCCATGCAGGACCTCAACGACCTCTACTACTTCGCCATGGTGGTCGACCACGGCGGTTTTGCTGCTGCCGAGCGTGCGCTGGGCATACCGAAATCACGTCTCAGCCGGCGCATCAGCCAGCTTGAGACAGACCTCGGTGTGCGCCTGCTGCAGCGCTCGACGCGCCGTTTCGCGGTCACCGACGTGGGCATGAGCGTGCATCGGCATGCGCAGACGATGTTGGCCGAGGCCCAGGCCGCGCGCGAAGTGGTGGACCGGCTCAGTGCAGAGCCGCGTGGGCTGGTGCGCGCCAGCGTGCCGGTGTCGCTGGCACAGATGCAGCTACCCAAGCTGTTGCCGAAGTTCCTCGAGCAGTACCCGAAAGTGCGGCTGCAGCTGAACATCAGCAACCGTCGCGTGGACATCATCAACGAAGGCTATGACGTGGCCTTGCGGGTACGTTCGCGCCTGGACGATGACGGCAGCCTGGTCATGCGCAGCTTTGGCCAGGTACAGGAGTTGCTGGTGGCCAGCCCGGCGTATCTGGATCGGGCGGGGCGCCCGGCCTCGCCGGAAGACCTGGGCAATCACGTCACCCTGAGCATCAGCGAGGACGAGGCCCGCCAGCGCTGGGAGCTGCATGGGCCGGGCGGGGAAGTGCGCCGGGTCGAACTGCAACCGCGAGTGGCCGGGTTTGACTTCCCGTTGCTGCAGGCGATGGTCAAGGACGGCTTCGGTATCACCATGCTGCCGGAAACCGTCTGCGCAGAGGCCGTACGCAACGGTGAACTGGAAGTGGTGCTGCCGGACTGGTCGCTGCCGCAAGGGATCTGCCATGCGGTGTTTGCCTCGCGGCGCGGGTTGTTGCCGGCGGTGCGGGTGTTCATCGACTTCCTTGCAGAGCACCTGCCGACCGAACTGGAGGCCTCGCGCCTGCATTGTGGGGGCGCCTGCGAGCGGGCCAAGGAGAAGATCCGCGCTTCGATGGCGGGATCGTTGGCAATCGAAGCTGGTTGAACAAAAAAGCCCGCAAGCATGCGAGAATGCCCGCCCCGGAACGCTATCCGGGGTAGTTGCACGTTACGGGCAGATGGCCGAGCGGTTTAAGGCACCGGTCTTGAAAACCGGCGAAGGGTCAAACCTTCCGTGGGTTCGAATCCCACTTTGCCCGCCAGACATGTGGAGAAGCCGCTGGAAACAGCGGCTTTTCTGCGTTTGTGAGTGGTGGACACGGCGCGGGCATCCGCGTTGCAATGACACCGGTGGCGGACATCCAGGACAGTTCCGCTGGTAAAATGGACACGGCTTGGGGGAGCTGCGCGCCCGGGCATGCATGGGCTTGTCGCGGCACTACCTTCCAGCGTCCGCGTCGAGATCCATGGATTTACGAAAACTTATTCTGGTGCTCACCTTGATCGGAGCACTGGTGCCGTTCGCCAATACGTTCTATGCCAGCTATACGGTGCAGCGCCAGCAATTGGTGGACACCACCCTGGATGGCAACTATGCCTACGCCAACAAGCTGGCCAAGAGCACGGAAGACTTCCTGCAGGCGTCGCAGTTGCAGCTGGCCTATACCGCGCAACTGCTCGCGCTGAAAATGGACGATGTATCCAAGTTGGAGGAGGAAGCCGCGCGCCTGCGCATGATGAGCAAGAGCTTCAACTCCATCACCATCTTCGACGCAGGTGGCAAGGTATTGGCGACCTCGCCCGAAACCCTGGGGCTGCAGGGTCGGGTATTGGGCAGCGAAGCGGTGAAGACTGCATTGCGCGAGAAGCGACCGCTGATCAGCGCGCCCTACCAATCGGCAACCGGCAACTTCATCGTTTTCATCAACCACCCGATAATTTCCGCATCGGGCCGCTATCTCGGCGCGGTGGGCGGCGCGATCTACCTGCAGAAGGAAAACATCCTTGACCGCCTGCTCGGCCAGCATTTCTATGTTGATGGCTCCTATCTGTTCGTGGTCGATCAGCAGAAGCGCATCATCTATCACCCGAATCCGGACCGGATCGGTGACTTCGTGGAGAAGAACGTCGTCGTCGACCGCGTCGCCACTGGCGTGGCGGGGAAGGGGCCCACGGTCAATTCGCAAGGCGTGAAAATGCTGGCCGGCTACGCGCCGGTTGCATCGACGGGGTGGGGCATCGTTGCCCAACGTCCCGAGGCGGCCACGCTTGCGCCGTTGACCCAGCTGATGCAGGGAACCTTGTACCGTGCGTTGCCGGCAACGATCCTGACCTTGGTCCTGATACTGTGGAGTGCGCGGTTGATCTCGCGCCCGCTGCGCTTGCTGGCCGATGGCGCCCGCAAGATGGAGGATCCGTCTTCGGCCAAGGACATCCGCTCGGTCAAGTCCTGGTACTTCGAGTCGCGTGAGCTCAAAAAGGCCCTGTTGATCGGCATTGACGCGATCCACAAGAGCTTCAGCAAGCTGCGCGAGGACACCACCACGGACCCCTTGACCAAGCTGGGCAACCGGCGCCGACTGGATGAGGCGTTGGCGAACTTCGAGAGTCAGGCCAGCACGTTCTCGGTGATCTCGATCGACATTGATCACTTCAAGATGATCAACGACACCCATGGCCATGATGCCGGCGACGTCGTGTTGCAGCAGCTCGCCCAGCGCATGCGCGAAGCCTGTCGCGCCTACGACGTGCCGTTGCGCGTCGGTGGCGAGGAGTTCCTGATCCTGCTGCCATCCACCACGCTGGCAACGGCAGCGCAGGTCGCCGAACGGCTGCGTGTGGCGGTGGCGGAAATGCAGATCGCCAGGGTGGGTACGATCACGATTTCACTGGGCGTGGCCAACTGGCCACAGAGCAGTTTCGAGATCGAGGCGGTGCTCAAGGCGGCCGATGAGATGCTGTATGCATCCAAGCGCGGCGGCAGGAATCGGGTCTCGGTGCATCAGCGCGAGGCGGGTGCCCGCTTCCACGTCTGACCCGGCGGGCGCGGTCTGCGTCATCTGCGACTCGACGCAGATGGCGTCAAGGCTGCCGGTAGGTGTTTACCTACATACAAGCAAGAGAACTGCTTGCATGATTGCAGACCCGCTGCGAGAGCAGCAGCTTCGTACAGGACGTACCGCATGCAAAGGTCTTTTCTTGGTTTGATCGTAGCCGGCATTTTCTCGCTGCTGCTGGCTGGCTGTGACCAGGAGGGAAATCTGTCACTCACCGGCAAGGCGGCAGAGCTGGAGGCCAGCAGCAAGTTCCAGGTGAGTACGCGGCCGATGCTGAGCAGTACCCAGGCGCTGTCGACCCTGCTGCAGGGCACGGGCTTTGCCGCCGAAGGCCAGGCTTCGCTGCCGGGCTACAGCGACATCGAGTTCTTTCCTATTGCAAGCGCGGATGCAGTCGAGGCGATGCGCGCGTATCCAGCAGGACGCAGGGATGAAGCGCCGATTGATCTGTCCGGCATCGATTTCAGCAAGAGCTTCGCCTTCCTCGTGGCGCACCCGAGCTCCAGTTCGTATGGGGCTATAACCTCTGGCCAGCACGCGACGTTTTTCAGTTCGGTACTGCCGTCCTATGAAAAGGACAAGGTGGTGTTGCGCATCGATGCCAGCAGGCTGGGGGAGATCGATCCCATGACCGCCCTGGGCGGCAACTGGGAGGGCAGCATCTATGCGGTCGAGCGGCGCGGGCGTGACAAGCTGGAAGTGCGGCTTTATGACGAAAGCTATGTCTACTCGCTTGCCGCAGATGCGGCCACCGGCATGCCCGAGGGAGCTGCGGCAACCGCGCAGTAAGGCGGGGGCCACCCCGTTCCCGATCAGGGTGCGGGCGGCTGCAGGACGTGGCGAGCGTGGCTTGACGTAAAATGACCGGGTCGGGCTTGGCCCTGGTTGTCGGAGTTGTATCCATGTTTTCTGAGGCGTGCAGCGTGTCTGCTGCGGTACAGGTGCTGGCCCAGGCCTGTCCCGGGCGCGGGTGGGTTGTCTCCGGTAGCCGGCAATGACGGAAGGTCCCGCCAACGCAGATACCGAAGCGGCAGTCGACACGCATTGGATGCGCCAAGCCTTGGCCTTGGCTGACCGCGCGCAGCGCGAGTTCGATGAGATTCCGGTAGGTGCGGTTCTGGTCGGCGCCGATGGCGCGCTGCTGGGGGAGGGCTGGAACCTCAATATCGCCCACCATGATCCCAGCGCCCATGCCGAGATCGTGGCCATGCGCCAGGCCGGCAAGGCCCTGGGAAACCATCGCCTGGTCGGCAGCACCTTGTACGTGACGCTGGAGCCCTGCGCGATGTGCGCGATGGCGCTAGTGCACGCACGCATCGCGCGGGTGGTGTATGCCGCCACCGATCCCAAGACCGGTGCCTGTGGCAGTGTGTTCGATCTGCTCACCGATCCGCGCCATAACCACCGCGTGCAGGTGCAGGGTGGGGTGCTGGCACAGGAGGCCAGCCTGCGACTGAGCAATTACTTCCGGGCCAAGCGTGGACGCCCGTTGCTGACACCCGACGACCTTTGACGCAACCCCTACCTTGGGCAGGGGTATCATGTGCGCTTCGATATTCCGGCCGTTCGGCGATTGACCGTCGGCCCCAAGCATGAGGCAGCACATGGCGGACAACAGCGCAGGCAACGATCGGTTGATCTGGATTGACCTGGAAATGACCGGTCTGGATACGGACAACGATTCCATCATCGAGATCGCCACCGTCGTCACCGATGGTCAACTCAATGTGCTGGCCGAGGGCCCCGAGTTCGCCATCAACCATTCGCTGGCCACGCTGGAAGCGATGGACGAGTGGAACCGCAACCAGCACCAGCGTTCAGGCCTGTGGCAGCGGGTGCTGGACAGTAGCACCAGCATGGGCCAGGCCGAAGCCAGGACCATTGCCTTCCTGCAGGACTGGATCAAGGCCGGTGCCTCGCCGATGTGTGGCAACTCGATCTGCCAGGATCGCCGCTTCCTGCACCGGCAGATGCCGCGGTTGGAGAAGTATTTCCATTACCGCAACCTGGACGTGTCCACGATCAAGGAGCTGGCCAAGCGCTGGTCGCCGGCCGTAGCCGCAGGGGTGAGCAAGACTTCCAGCCATACCGCGCTCAGTGATGTGCAGGACTCCATCGCCGAGCTGCGTCATTACCGGCAGTTCATGGGTGTGCTGGCGGGCGTGCCGGAAGCAGGCTGAATCGGATGACCGGGCTTGCTCTGCGTCTGCAAGACAACGCGCAGGATCTGGCCGATCTGGAACGTGCCGTTGGCTTGCTGGAGTCGCCCACGCTCACCGCCCGGATGGCCAACCTGATTGGTGGACCACTGGAATTTGCGGTGCGCAAGCTGCCGACAGCGGTGTCCTCGCGCATCCAGGGCGTCACCGAGGCGGCCCTGTACAAGGCTGCGCAGACGGCGTTGTGGACCATGGACAACAAGCAGCCCGGCAAGCCGGCCTCGCCGCGCCTGCACAAGCTGGCGGCGGCTGCGTCCGGTGCGCTGGGCGGGGCAGGTGGGCTGCCCGCGCTGGCGATCGAACTGCCGCTGTCGACCACCATCATCATGCGCGCGGTCGCCGATGTTGCCCGCAGTGAAGGTTTTGATCTGAGCGAGATGGCGACCCGCCAGGCCTGTCTGGAAGTGTTCGCGTTGGGTGGCAACTCCGGCCAGGACGATGCCAGCGAGACCGGCTATTACCTGGCACGCGGCTTCACCACCGAGGTGATGCGTCATCTTTCGGCGGAGTTGGCTGGTACCGCGATCAGTGGCAGTCACGGTGTACTGCTGGGCCTGGGCCCGAAGGAGGCCGGCAAGTGGCTGGCCAGAATCGTGGAGAAGATCGCCGCCCGCTTCGGTGTGGTGGTCTCGGAGAAATTTGTTGCCCAAGCAGTGCCGGTGATCGGCGCGGTGGCTGGTGCCACCTTGAACACCATGTTCACTGCTTACTACCAGGACATGGCCCGCGGACATTTCATCATCAAGCGGCTGGAGTCGAAGTATGGTTTCGATACCGTGAGGCTGGCCTACGGCGGGATTACCGGCCGCCTGCGTCTTTGATGCTGCCTTCCCTGCGCGGGTAGTCTGTCAGGGCGTTGCCTTCACCTGTTGCGAAGCCCATTCTGGCTAGCCTGTGTCCTTCCTACGGAGCGAGGTGGTCATGAGCCAGTACAAGATCGCGGTTTTCGTCGGCAGTCTGCGCAAGGAATCCATCAATCGGCGGCTGGCACTTGCGTTGGAGAAGCTGGCCGGCGACCGCGTCAAGTTCGACTACATACAGATCGGTGACATACCGCTGTACAACCAGGATCACGATAGCCAGTTCCCGGCGCAGGGTACGCGCATGAAGAACCAGGTGCGTGCCGCCGATGCGGTGCTGTTCGTCACCCCTGAGTACAACCGTTCGATTCCCGGCGTGTTGAAGAACGCCATCGATACTGCCTCGCGCCCATACGGCGACAACGCCTTTGCCGGCAAACCGGCGGCGGTGGTCGGCGCCTCCATTGGTGCCATCGGCAGTGCGCTGGCCCAGCAGCATCTGCGCAATGTGCTGGTATTCGTCGACCTGGCGGTGATGCCGCAGCCGGAGGCTTTCCTGCACTTCAAGGAAGGTTTGATCGAGGCCGATGGCAGCATCAGCAACGACGGCACCCGCCAGTTCCTGCAGGGCTTTGTCGACAAGTTCCTGGCCTGGATCGAGCGCCAACGCCAGGCCTGAGGCCCCGCGAGGCGGGCGCCACACATGCGATAATCCGCATCCGGTGCTGCAACGGCGCCGGGTGCTTGTTTCTGTATGCCAGCCGAACCCTGAGCTCCCATGGACTTGGGTTGTGGACAGGTTATCCACAGACTTGTACGTATCCCGGTGGGCTATGCCCACCTACCATGGCCGCACGGCCTTATTGCAGGAATAACGCTTTTCATGTCCGCCCGTACTGGTTTCCGTTCCGACCGCGACCGCGGTGACCGCAATGACCGCTCCGATCGCAGCGAGCAGCGCATCGACGCTTTGCGCGTGCCCCCTCATTCAGTAGAAGCCGAGCAGGCCGTGCTGGGTGGCCTGATGCTGGCACCCGAGGCCTATGACCGGGTCAACGAGGCACTGACTGACAAGGATTTCTACCGGCGCGATCACCAGTTGATCTACCGCGCGATCCGTGAGCTGTCCGAGCGCGATCGCCCGTTCGATGCGGTGACCCTGGGTGAATGGTTCGAATCACAGGGCAAGCTGGACATGGTGGGCGATGGCGCCTATCTGATCGAACTGGCCAGCACCACGCCGTCGGCCGCCAATATCGGTGCCTATGCCGAGATCGTGCGCGACAAGGCTGTGCTGCGGCAGCTGATCCAGGTCGGCACCGACATCGTCAACGATGGCTTCCAGCCCGAAGGGCGCGACAGTTCGGAGTTGTTGCAGACTGCGGAAAAATCGGTGTTCGCGATCGCCGAACAGGGCGCGCGCGGGCGTACCGACTTCGTGGCGATGCCGGGCGCACTGAAGGACGCCTTCGAAGAACTGCGCAATCGCTTCGAGAACGGCGGCAACATCACCGGTCTGCCGACCGGTTACAACGATTTCGATGCGATGACCGCCGGCCTGCAGCCGACCGATCTGATCATCCTGGCCGCGCGTCCGGCCATGGGCAAGACCACCTTCGCCTTGAACATCGCCGAATACGCGGCGATCAAGTCGAAGAAGGGTGTGGCGGTGTTCTCGATGGAAATGTCCGCATCGCAGCTGGCGATGCGCCTGATCTCTTCCAACGGCCGCATCAATGCGCAGCGCCTGCGTACCGGTCAGCTTGAGGACGAGGACTGGAGCCGCGTGACCGGCGCCATCCGCATGCTGAAGGAAACCAAGATATTCATCGACGATACGCCTGGCGTGTCGCCCGAAGTGCTGCGTTCCAAGTGCCGCCGGCTCAAGCGCGAGCACGATCTTGGTCTGATCGTGATCGACTACCTGCAGCTGATGAGCGTGCCGGGCAACAGTGAGAACCGCGCGACCGAAATCTCGGAAATCTCGCGTTCGCTCAAGGGGCTGGCCAAGGAACTGCACGTGCCAGTGATTGCGCTGTCGCAGCTCAACCGCTCCCTGGAAACCCGTACCGACAAGCGCCCTGTGATGGCTGACCTTCGCGAATCCGGCGCTATCGAGCAGGATGCGGACATGATCGTCTTCATCTACCGCGATGATTACTACAACAAGGAAAATTCGCCGGACAAGGGCCTGGCCGAGATCATCATCGGCAAGCACCGTGGTGGTCCCACCGGTTCATGCAAGCTGAAATTCTTCGGTGAGTACACCCGCTTTGACAACCTGAGCCACGATTCGGTGGGTTCGTTCGAATAAGCGGGAGCAGCTGCATGTCCACCGCCATTGTCTGGTTCCGCCGCGACCTGCGACTGCGTGACAACCCGGCGTTGCAGGCCGCGATTGAAGCGGGCCACGATGTCATCCCGGTCTACATCCATGCGCCGCACGAGGAGGGCGCATGGGCACCAGGCGCAGCCTCCGACGCCTGGTTGCATCATTCGCTGCAGCAGCTCGATGCACAGCTGCGCGCCATCGGCTCGGCGCTGCTGCTACGCAGCGGCGACAGCATGGCCCAGCTGCAGGCCCTGATTGCCGAAAGCGGCGCCGAGGCAGTCTATTGGAACCGCAAGTACGAGCCCGCCACGCAGCCGCGTGATGCGGGGATCAAGCGTGGCCTGCGCGGGCAAGGTGTGCAGGTGGAAAGCCATAACGGCTACCTGCTGTTCGAGCCCTGGGAGCTGGCCACGCTGCAGGGCGGCCCGTACAAGGTGTTCACCCCGTTCTGGCGCAATGCACTGACCCGCTGGCGGCTGGCCGAACTGTCCGAAGCACCACGCACGTTGAGCACGCCGGCGTTGTCGGGCCTGCCCTTGCAGGCGCTGGGCCTGAAGCCGCGTCTGGGCTGGGATGCGGGTTTCTGGGAGCATTGGCAACCGGGTGAGGCGGGCGCACAGGAAGCGCTGGAGGTTTTTGCCGAGGGTGCGCTCAATGGCTACCGCGAGCAGCGCGACCTGCCGGATCGCACCGGCACTTCGTTGTTGTCACCGCACCTGCATTTCGGCGAGATCGCACCGTGGCGCATCGCCCATACCCTGGAAGGAATGCGTAGCGCCGGCCGCGATGGGGACATCGATGGCTACATCCGGCAGCTGGGGTGGCGTGAGTTTTCCTGGCATCTGCTGCATCACTTCCCGCAGACCAGCGACGTCAACCTCAATCCGCGCTTCGAGCGCTTCGCCTGGGCGCCGGCGCAGCCGGAAATGCTGGCAGCCTGGCAGCAGGGGCGTACCGGGATTCCCATCATCGATGCCGGCATGCGCGAACTGTGGGCGACCGGTTACATGCACAACCGGGTACGGATGCTGGTGGGCAGCTACCTGTGCAAGCACATGCGCATGCATTGGAAGGAGGGCGCACGCTGGTTCTGGGACACCTTGGTCGATGCCGACCTGGCCAACAACAGCATGGGGTGGCAGTGGATCGGCGGAACGGGGGCGGATGCAGCACCGTATTTCCGTATCTTCAATCCGGTGACGCAGGCGCAGAAATTCGATCCGCAGGCACGCTATATCAGCCGTTGGCTGCCCGAGCTGGCCGCGCTGCCACTCAAGGCACGGTTCGCGCCGTGGCAGTTCCCGCAACTGCTGGCCGAACACGCGCCGGGCTATCCGACGCAGCCGTTGGTGGATCTGGCGCAGGGCCGCGACGCGGCGTTGGCGGCCTACCAGCGCTGTCGCTGACACGGGCTTAACGCTGAAGACAGTTAGATGAATGGATACCCTTGAGCAAGGTATGGGCTCACGCAGGTAATGCTTCGCGGTGTTTATGCTTGCCCGGCAAATCCACGCTGGCCAGTCCGGCCTATCAGGAGACTCAGATGACCACCCTTACTGTTGTTCGCAATCTTTCCATTGGCTTGGTGGCGGCAGCCGTCCTCTCGGCCTGCGCTACCGGTGGCTCGTATGTGCAGCAGGACCAGTACGGTAATCAGACCCAGCAGCAGAACAAGACCGGCAAGGGCGCGCTGATCGGTACGGCCATTGGCGTGGCGGCAGGTCTGCTCAGCGGTGGTGATGCCACCGAGCGTCGCCAGCGTGCAATGGTCGGTGCCGGCATCGGCGCGCTTGGCGGTGCAGCGATCGGCAACTACCAGGACCGTCAGGAGCGCGCACTGCGTGAGCGTACTGCCAATACCGGTATCGACGTGCAGCGCGAGGGCGACAACATCACCTTGAACCTGCCGGACGGCATTACCTTCGATTTCAACAAGACCACGCTGAAGCCGCAGTTCTATGGTGCGCTCAACGGTGTTGCCAGCACCTTGAGCGAGTACAACCAGACCATGATCGAGGTGGTCGGCCACACCGACAGCATCGGTACCGATGCGGTGAACAACCGTATTTCCAAGGAGCGCGCCGATGCAGTGGCCGCTTATCTTGCCGCACAGGGTGTGCAGCGTGAGCGTATTGAAACCCTTGGTGCAGGCAAGGCTTACCCGATTGCCGACAACAGCACCGACGCTGGCCGCGCGCAGAATCGCCGCGTCGAGATCCGGGTGATCCCGCTGCGTTCGTGATCGCAGCAATCACTTGATGATGTAAACGAAGGGCCGCGCAAGCGGCCCTTTTTTACTCCCTCCCTTGCGCCGCAGGCGTAGGGGAGGGCGGGGGAAGGGTAGTTTTGGCTGTTGTTTTGGCTGTTGCTATTGCTCCGGCTGTTGCCTAGGCTTTGGCTGTCGCTTTGACTTTCATTTTGGCTGTTGCGGCTGTTGCGGCTGTTGCGGCTGTTGCGGCTGTTGCGGTTGCTGCGGTTGCTGCGACTGCTGTGGCTGTTGTTGCTTTGGCTTTGCTGTGGCTTTGGCTTTGCTGTGGCTTTGCGCTTGCTCTGGCTGCTGCTTTTATTCCCTTCTCCCGCTTGCGGGAGAAGGTGGTGCGCAGCACCGGATGAGGGGTCTTTTGCTTTTGCTTTTGCTGTGGCTTTGGCTCGCGGAAAGTCCAGTGCGCGCACTGCGGAAGCAAGGGCAAAAGCAAAGCGAAAGCTACCCCTCCCCAACCCTCCCCTACGCCTGCGGCGCAAGGGAGGGGGCTGAGCCAAAGCCAAAGCTCAAGCTAAAGCCAAAGCTAAAGCCAAAGCCAAAGCTACTCCGCCACTACCACGCTGTTGCGTCCCTTGCCCTTGGCCTCATACAGCGCGGCATCGGCGCGTGCGAACCAGTCTTGCCAACGCTGCTCGCCGGCATACATCGCTGCCCCTACCGAAATGGTGATGCGGCCGCCTGGTCCGCGCAGCGATTCATGGACCGCCTTGCGCAGGCGTTCGGTAAAACGGGCCAGCGCTTCGCGACTCCCGGTATCGGCAAGAACCACGAATTCCTCGCCACCAAAGCGAAATACCTGATCGTTCTCACGAAGTTCAAAGCGCAGGATTGCCGCCAGGTCGGACAGGGCGGTATCACCGGCACCGTGCCCATAGTGATCATTGACCTCTTTGAAATTGTCGATGTCGATCACCACCAGGCCCTGCCGGAAGCGCTCATTGCGTACGCCGTTGATATGCGCCTGCAATGACTTTTCCAACGCCCGCCGGTTTGGCACGCCGGTCAAAGCATCCAGTGATACCAGCATCTCCAGGCGGATACGGTCGCCCTGCAGGCGGCGGGAGAAGTGGTAGCCAAAGCCGAACACCAGCACAATCACGGTCAATGCCTGCAACCGGGCAGGTTGGCCCAGCAGCACGTCCGGCATCAGCAGCAGGCCCGCGACCAGCATCAGATTGAGCGGGGTTGCAATCTGGTTGCGGACGATGAAGAAATTGGACATCAGCGTCAGGTAGGTCCAAGGCAGCGCATCGCTGCCCAGTTGCCAGGCGGACAGCAGGCTGCCGCCGACCGTGGCCAGGCACAGCAGCACACCACCGATTTCCAGCCGTGGCCTGCGCTGATGGATCCAAATGCTTGCCAGCAAGGCCAGTGCCGACAGCAGGCCGCTCGCCGCCGCAGCAGGACGATGCCCGTCAAACCACAGCCAAACCCCGAAAAAGAGCAGTGCCAGGGTCGTCACCGGGGCGATGGTGCGCAGCGGCACACTGCGCAATGCCTGCGGTAAGGAGGGGGGCGGTTTCGCGGGGACGTTGCGGTCCATATGGCGCGAAAGATAGCAGCGGCAATGTGTTTTCCGCATTCACCTGAATAGCGGTGCTTAGCCGCTGGCGGGCTTTGTGCAGATGGAGTACAAATGTACTCCATGAACCCCCTGAGCCCCCGCCGCGCTGCCATCCTTCGCTATATCCGTGACCAGGTGAATGGGCGCGGGCAGGCGCCTTCATTGGCGGAAATTGCTGCTGCCTGCGGGCTGGCGTCACGCGGCGCGGCGCGTAAACACGTGTTGGCCTTGAGCGAGGCGGGCCTGATCGAGGTGGCTGCCGGGCAGGCGCGCGGCATCCGCCCGGTGGGGCAGCTGGGGCGGGCGTCGGAAGTGTTGCAGGTGCCCATCCTTGGACGGGTCGCCGCTGGCGCGCCGATCGGTGCCGATGCCGAACTGGTCGATACCCTGGTGCTGGATGAACGCCTGTTCTCGCTCAGCCCGGATTACCTGCTGCGGGTGCAGGGCGATTCGATGATCGACGACGGTATTCTCGATGGCGATCTGGTCGGGGTCAGGCGCAGCAGCGATGCGCGCAACGGACAGACGGTGGTGGCGCGACTGGACGGTGAGCTGACCATCAAGCGGCTCTCACGCAGCGGCACCCAACTGCGGCTGCTGCCGCGTAACCCGGCCTATGCACCGATTGAAGTGCGGCACGATCAGGACTTCGCCATCGAAGGCGTGTTCTGTGGTCTGGTCCGGCGTGGCTGATGGGCGCGGTTGTTGCCCTTGACAGCCTGCTGCACGAGCGCCGGGTCTGGCGTGGTCGGCCTGCGCCGCTGCCGGCCAGCCGCCAGCCGACGGGTTATGCGCAACTGGATGATGTGCTGCCTACTGGTGGCTGGCCGGAGTCCGCGTTGAGCGAGATTCTGTTGCCGGCCGAAGGCGTGGGTGAATTGCAGCTGCTATGGCCCTCGCTGGCCCGCTTGACCCAGGCCGGCGAGCGCGTGGTGCTGGTGGCACCGCCGCATATCCCGTATGCACCGGCCTGGCAGGCAGCGGGTATCGACCTGCGTCAGTTGCAGGTGGTGCAGGCCAATGATCCGCGTGATGCGCTGTGGGCGACTGAGCAATGCCTGCGTTCGGGTAGCTGCGGTGCCGTGTTGTGCTGGCCGCAGATGGCCGAAGACAAGGCGTTGCGACGCCTGCAGGTGGCGGCCGAATCAGGGCAGACGTTGGGTTTTGCCAGCCGGCCGTTGCAGGCGGCCAGGAATCCTTCGCCAGCGGCCTTGCGTATCGCCATCGATGCGCAGCCAGCGCAGCTGCGGGTGTTGAAGTGTCGCGGCGGCATGGTGCCGCCACGTCCGTTGCCCTTCGCCCGGGAGCGGTAAGCCATGCGTTGGGCCTGCATTCTATTGCCGCATCTGGCCATGGACGGTGTGCTGCGTGGCTGCGCCGAGCCGGAGGCTGCGCGTGTACTGATCAGCGGGCCCAGCCAGCGGCGGGTGTTGCATGCGGTCAATCCGGCGGCGGCTGCGCTGGGCCTGAAGCCAGGGCAGTCACTGGTGACGGCACAGGCACTGGCAACCGGATTTGAGATACACCCGTATGAGCCGGATGCACAGTCGGAATGGCATCGTTTCCTCGCGGCCTGGGCGTATCAATTCAGTTCGCAGGTAAGCCTGCAATATGCGCAATCGCTGATCATCGAAATCGAGCACAGCCTGGCGCTGTTCGGGCCGTGGCCGAAATTCGAGGCGCGCCTGCGGCAGGAGTTGGACGCCTTGGGCTTCCGTCACCGCATCGCATTGGCGCCCAATCCGGTAGCTGCACGCGCATTGGCCAATGCGCGCGATGGCCTGAGCGTGGATGAGGCCGGGCTGGCGGCACTGCTCGGGCAATTGCCGGTGGCGCGGGCTGGCTTTGGTGGCAGTGCCTCGGCGGCGTTCGCGCGCATGGGCATCCGCACTGTCAAGCAATTGCAGGGCTTGCCACGGGCCAGCATCAACCGTCGCTTTGCGCCGGATGTACTGCGGCAGCTGGATGCCTTGCTCGGCGAGCGGGCCTTTGTATTGCAGCCATATCAGCCGCCGGATGTGTTCGAACTGCGCATCGAGCTGGGCTATGAAGTGGAATCCTCGCAGGCCCTGCTGTTCCCGTTGCGACGCCTGACTTCGGACCTTGCCGCGTTTCTTGCCGGCCGTGACGGCAGCGTGCAGCGTTTTGCGCTGTTGCTGGAGCACGAGGACCGGCCGACCACCACACTGGAGATCGGCCTGCTCGCGGCCGAGCGTGATGCCAGCCTGTTGTTCGAGATCGCACGTAGCCGTTTGGAGCAGGCAAAGATACCGGCACCGGTGCGTCAGTTTGGCCTTCGTGCCGATCAGTTGCCGGCGTTTGTGCCGGAACACCGCGAGCTGTTCGATACCCGTCCGCAGCAGAGCATGCCGTGGGAACAGCTGCGCGAACGCCTGCGCGCGCGTCTGGGCGATCAATCCGTGCACGGGCTACGCGTGCATGCCGACCATCGCCCCGAATATGCCTGGCGTGGCGAGGCGGCTCCAGCTGCAGGTTCAACAAGCAACAGCCTGCCGTCACCCGTACGTCCCGGTTGGTTGCTGCGCACGCCACAGCCTTGGCCGGGGGCAAGCCCGGAATTGCTGTCGGCGCCAGAACGGATCGAGAGTGGCTGGTGGGACGGCGATGATGTGCGTCGTGATTACTACCGGGTCAGCACCCGTTTTGGCCAGCAGGCATGGGCCTGGCGTGAGGTGGGCAGCGAGGGCGGCTTCATGCTGCAGGGCTGGTTCGCATGAATGGCGCTTATGCCGAACTGCATTGCCTGTCTGCCTTCAGCTTCCAACGCGGTGCATCGACCGCGGATGAATTGTTCGCGCGGGCCAAGGCGCATGGCTACCAGGCCTTGGCCATCACCGACGAATGCACGCTGGCCGGCATCGTGCGCGCCTGGCGCGCGTCCAGGGAAACCGGCTTGCAGCTGATTGTCGGCAGCGAAATTCAACTGGAAAACGGCGCCAAGCTGGTGTTGCTGGTGGAAGACGCCGCAGGTTACCAAGCGCTGTGCTGGCTGATAACACAGGCAAGGCGGCGGGCGGAGAAGGGCGAATACCGGCTGTTGGCCGAGGACCTGGCGTCGATTGATCGCAGCGGCCTGCTGGCCTTGTGGCTGCCTGCGGCACAACCGGAATCTGCCGAGGGCATGCAGTTGCGCGAATGGTTTCCGCAGCGCTGCTGGATTGCAGTGGAACTGCACCACGGTGCCGATGATGAGGCGCGTCTGCAGCAGTTGCAGGCATTGGGTGCGCAGCTGCAGCTGCCCTTGGTGGCCGCCGGCGATGTGCATATGCATGCGCGTGGACGCCGGGCTTTGCAGGATGTGATGACGGCTATCCGCCACCGCGTCACCGTTGCCGAGGCCGGGCAGCGGCTGTTCGCCAATGGCGAGCGGCATCTGCGTCCGCTGCAGGCGTTGCAGGCGATCTATCCCGCCGAGTTGTTGCAGCAGACGCTGTGCATCGCCGAACGCTGCGCCGGGTTTGATCTGAAAGAAGCCGTCGACTATCTGTATCCCAGCGAGGTGGTACCCGCCGGTTACACCGCGCAGCGCTGGCTGGCGGAGCTGGTGACGCGTGGTGCGGGCAAGCGTTGGCCGGACGGTACTCCGCCGCAGGCACAGGCCCTGATCGAGAAAGAACTGGGCCTGATCGCCAAGAAGAAGTACGCCTCGTACTTCCTCACCGTGCATGATCTGGTGGCCTATGCACGCAGCATCGGCATCCTCTGCCAGGGCCGCGGCTCGGCGGCCAATTCGGTAGTGTGCTTCGTGTTGGGCATCACCGAACTTGATCCTTCGCACAGCCATCTGCTGTTCGAACGCTTCATCTCGGATGACCGCGATGAGCCACCCGATATCGACGTGGATTTCGAGCACGAACGACGCGAGGAAGTCATCCAGTACGTGTTCTCACGCTATGGCCGTGAACGCGCTGCCTTGGCTGCCGTGGCGACACAGTACGGTGGGCGCGGCGCCCTGCGTGATGTGGCGCGGGTACTCGGCATGCCCGGCGACGTGATCACCCAGCTGACCTCCTGCGTCGGCCATTGGTCGGACAGCATTCCCGATGCCGAACGCCTGCGCGAACACGGCTTCGACCCGGACAGCCCGTTGTTGCGACGCATCCTGATACTGGCCAACGAGCTGATCGATTTCCCGCATTACCTTTCACAGCATCCAGGCGGTTTCGTCATTTCCGAGCGTGCCCTACACAGCATGGTGCCGGTGGAAAACGCCGCGATGGAGGCGCGTACCGTCATCCAGTGGGACAAGGATGACCTGGAAGCGCTGGGACTGATGAAGGTCGATGTATTGGCCTTGGGCATGCTCACCGCGGTGCGCCGTTGCTTCGATCTGATTCAACGCTATCGTGGTCTGCATTTCACCCTGGCGACGATTCCGCAGGAGTGCGGTGACACCTACGAGATGATCAGTCGCGCCGATACCATCGGTGTGTTCCAGATCGAATCCCGAGCGCAGATGGCGATGCTGCGCAGGTTGCAACCTCGCACCTTCTACGATCTGGTGATCGAGGTCGCCATCGTACGTCCCGGGCCGATCCAGGGCGACATGGTGCATCCATACCTGCGTCGGCGTAGGAAGGAGGAGCTGATCAGCTATCCCTCCAGAGCATTGGAAGCGGTGCTTGAACGCACCTTGGGCGTGCCGCTTTTCCAGGAACAGGTAATGCAGATCGCGATGGTGGCGGCGGGCTACAACGCCAGCGAAGCCGATGGTCTGCGTCGTTCGATGGCAGCTTGGAAACGCCACGGTGGGCTGGAGCCGCATCGGCTTAAACTCACCGAAGGGATGCTGGAGCGCGGCTATCCGCTGGCGTTCGCCGAGCGCATCTTCGAGCAGATCAAGGGCTTCGGCAGCTATGGTTTTCCAGAAAGCCATGCGGCCAGCTTCGCGTTGATCGCCTATGCCAGCAGTTGGCTGAAATGCCACCATCCAGCCGAGTTCACCTGCGCACTGCTCAACAGCCAGCCGATGGGTTTCTACAGCCCGGACCAGCTGCTGCAGGACGTGCGCCGGCATGGCGTGGCAACGCGGCCGCTGGATGTGCGTTACAGCGGCTGGGAGTGCTCGCTGGAATGGGAACGCGACAGTGAGCGATTGGCGATCCGCCTGGGCTTTTGCCTGGTGCGCGGTTTCAATGCGGAAGACGCATTGCGGATCGAACAGGCGAGGGCGCAGGCGGTGTTTACCGATATCGCCGATCTGTGCCGGCGGGCCGACCTGGATGCGCGTGCACGGGCCTTGCTGGCCGATGCCGGCGCCTTGCGTGGCATGGTCGGTAACCGCCATCGGGCGCGCTGGGCGATTGCCGGTGTCGAGGCCCAGCGACCGCTGTTTGATGATCAGCCGGCGACCGCCGAGGCTGACGTCGCCTTGCCGATGCCCAGTGTCGGCGAGGATCTGAACGCGGATTACGCTCTGCTGGGAACCACGCTGGAGCTGCATCCGCTGGCCCGTCTGCGACGACAGCTGAGCGCGCGCCGTTGCCGCAGTTCCAGGGAGCTGGAAAGCATGCGCAGTACCGGCAATGTGCTGGTGGCCGGGTTGGTGCGCGGCCGGCAGCGGCCGGCAACTGCCAGCGGCGTCACCTTCATCACGTTGGAAGATGAGTTCGGCCAGATCAATGTGGTGGTCTGGCGGCAGCTGGCCGAGCGGCAGCGGCAGGTGTTCCTGGAATCACGGCTGCTGCAGGTCAGTGGACGGCTGGAAGCCGAAAACGGCGTGCGTCATCTGATCGCACGCCGTCTGGATGATCTGTCGCCGCTATTGGGCAGCCTGGACGTTCGCAGCCGTGATTTCCATTGAGCCAGCGCGGAAAACAGCGCTGGCAACATGCTCGGCATCCAGTGCCGGATCACACCGCGTTGAAGCTGGCTGCCAAGGTGCCAACCACCAGTACCCAGCCGTCCACCAGAACGAACAGCAAGATCTTGAATGGGGCCGAGACCAGCATCGGTGACAGCATCATCATGCCCATCGACATCAGTACGCTGGATACCACCAGATCGATGATGACGAACGGGATGAAGATCAGGAAGCCGATTTCGAAGGCGGTCTTCAGCTCGCTGGTGACGAAGGAAGCGACGAGTACCGGGAACGGGATCGCATCCGGGCTGGCGTAGGGGCCGTGTCCGGCGAGGCCGGCGAAGGTCATCAGATCGGTCTCGCGGACCTGCGCCAGCATGAAGGCGCGCAGTGGTGCGGTGGTCAGCTGCCAGGCGGTCTGGAAGTCGATCTGACCATCAAGATACGGTGCCATGCCGGTCGACCACGACTTGTCCCAGACCGGCATCATGATCATCGCGGTCAGGAACAAAGCCAGGCCCAACAGGATCTGGTTGGACGGCGTCTGCCCGGTGCCCAGCGCCTGCCGCAGCAGGCCGAGCACGATGATGATGCGGGTGAAGGCGGTAAGCACCAGCAGCATCGACGGCAGCAAGGTGATTGCCGTCATCAGCAGCAAGGTCTGCAGCGGCAGGCTGACCGGTGCGCCACCGATCTTGCCGACGTTGACGTCCGGCAGCGCCGGCACCTGCGGGCCAGGTGCAGCCCAGGCGAACAGCGGCAGTGCCAGCATCGCCAGCACCATCAGCAGCTGCCAGAAGTGGCGGGAATTGAAACCACGTGAACTGAAACCTTGGCCCGACATGTTCAGGAGTCCTTGCGCAGCTTCTGTGCCAGCAGCTGGGCGAAATTCGGTAGTTGTTTGAGATTGGGCAGGCTGGGAGCAGGCGCCTGCGGCAGCGGTTCGGGAAGCTGGTGCAAGGTGCTGATGCCGCCGGCGGTGATGCCGAGCAGCAGCTGCTGGCCGTTGACATCCACCACCACCACGCGCTCCTTGGCACCGACATTGATGCTGGCGACCACTTTCAGGCCCTCGGCTGGGCGAAACCCGCCGCCAGGCATGCGCTTGAGCAGCCAGCCCAGGCCGATGATCAGGCCCAGCACCAGCAGCAGGGTAAAGAACGCGCCGAACAGACCGGGCGCGCTGGCCGCGTGCTGGCCGACCGGCGTCGCCGCCTTGGCGGCCGGTGCGGCATAGGCGAGCAATGCGATCAACGCAGTCTCCGGATGCGCTCGCTGGGGCTGACCACGTCGGTCAGGCGCACGCCGAAGCGGTCATTGATGACGACGACTTCACCGTGCGCGATCAGCGTGCCATTGACGAATACGTCCAGCGATTCGCCGGCACCGCGCTCCAGTTCCACCACCGAGCCCTGGTTGAGCTGCAGCAGGTTGCGGATCGGCAGGCGCGCGCGACCGACTTCCAGCGACAAGGTCACCGGTACGTCGAGGATGACGTCCAGGTCCAGATCGGTGTTGATGCTGTTGTCGGCCTGCAGATTGCTGAACTGGGCCGGCGTTGCGCCGTTTTCAGTTTCGGGGGAGTGGTTGTCATTCATCGGTGTTTTCCTGAATCACGGGGACGCTGGGGCGCTTTCCCGGAGGATGGGTAGCAGTGATCTTGATGGCGTTGCGTTCGTTGGACACACCAAACTCGCCGGTGAAAACCGGGATGCCTTCAACGCACAGCGGCACCTGCTTGGGCATTTCGATCGGCAGCACGTCGCCGATCTTCAGCTTGGTCAGTTCGCGCAGGCTCATGCGGCGCTTGGCCAGCACGCTGGACAGCTCCACCTCGGCGGTATCCAGCTGCTCGCGCAGCATGATGGCCCAGCTTTCGTCGCGGTCGTTGCGGTCGCTCTGGATGCCGGCATCCAGCAGTTCGCGGATCGGTTCCAGCATCGAGTACGGCAAGGTGATGTGGATGTCGCCACCGCCACTGTCCAGTTCAACGTGGAAGCGGCTGACCACCACGTACTCGCGTGGGCTGACGATGTTGGCGAAGTGCGGGTTGATCTCGGAGTTGATGTAATCGAAATCGACGTTCATCACCGGGCCCCAGGCCTCGCGCAGATCAGTGAAGGTCTGCTTGAGCATCAGCTGGATCACGCGCATTTCGGTCGCGGTGAATTCGCGGCCCTCGATGCGGGTCGGATAGCGTCCGTCACCGCCGAAGAAGTTGTCGACAATGGCGAAAACCAGGGTCGGCTCGAACACGATCAGGCCGGTGCCACGCAAGGGCTTGAAGCGGATCAGGTTGAGGTTGGTCGGCACATACAGTGAATGCAGGTAGTCGCCGAACTTGACCAGTTCGATCCCGCGCACCGACAGCTCGGCCGAGCGCCGGATCAGGTTGAACAGGCCGATGCGCCACAAACGTGCAAAGCGCTCGTTGACCATTTCCAGGGTCGGCATGCGCCCACGGATGATGCGGTCCTGACTGGCGAAGTCGTACGAACGCGCTTCGCCCGGCGCCGCCTCCGGCTCTGCGGTATTGACCGAGCCGGAATCGACGCCATGCAGCAGGGCGTCGATCTCGTCTTGGGACAGCAGGTCGTTGATGCTCATCGTGGCGCCTTACTGGGTCACAAAGCTGGTGAACAACAATTCGTCGGCACTGTTCTGGCCGGTTTCGGCCTTCATCAGCTTCTGTACTTCGGCCAGCGCCGAGGCCTGCAGCTTTTCCTTGCCGGCGCGGTCGGCGATCTGGGTTGGCTCGACCTGCGAGAACAGCATCAGCAATTTGGCGCGGATCGCCGGTGCATGCGTCTGCAGGGCAGCCAGTGCCAGCGGGTCGCGGGTCATCAACTGCACTTCAACCTGCAGGTAGCGCGGGCCGTCGATCGGGCCGCTGAGGTTGACCACGAAGGCCGGGTCCAGGGCGAAGTACTGGGCCGGTGCCGGGGTCTTGGGTTTGGCCTCCTTGCTGGCTTCGGCCTGGGCCTTGCCCTGGGTGAAGTACCAGACGCCGCCGCCGGCTGCGGCAGCAGCAAACACGGCGATCAGGGCGGGCACCAACAACGAGCGCTTCGGTTTGCTTGCCGCTTCCTTGGTGGGTTCAGCTTTGCGGTTTTTATCTGCGGCAACGGCCACGTGGAGCTCCTCAGGATTGCTGCCCAGTCAGATGCAAGGGCTGTGCCGGAGGAGGGGGTGACGGTCTATTGACGCGTGGTTGGGTTCTTGTAGGAGCGGTGTAAACCGCGAAGCTGACCATCCGACAGATCGCCAGCTTCGCGGTTTACACCGCTCCCACAAAAGCTGGGCTTAGAGCCATATAGCATTCCAGTACGGGTAGAAGCGCGGAGAGCTCACAAGCCCGGCCCTGACCGGATTCATGATGATGTAGCGGGCTGTCGCCTTCAGGTCCCGATCCTTGCGAATGGCCCGGTCATGAAAACCCGGTGACCAAACGGGGCGGCTGATTGATTCTGGCAAGCCGCGTGCCGTATTGGATTTTATGCGCCGCACCAATGAGCTGAGAGTGGTACAGGCACCCAGCTGTACCAGGCCATGCCAATGGTCTGGCATCAGTATCCAAGTCAATAATCGTGCGTCACGCCAGAGCAGAGGGTGGTACAAGGCTTGAGCTATGCGCGAGGCCAGTTGGAAGTCCAGAAAAAGCGGCTGGCGAGCTAGCGTTGTGAAGGTGACCAGATATGCGTGGCCGGGTAGGGATATCCGGCCTGTGCGGAGGGTTTTGGATCCTGGCTTTGGGTTGATTGCTGGAAGCGCCATCAACGCAGGATGGCGCTGCGGCTTCCCAAGTGCTGTCAGCACAGTGATCGTTTGTAGATGGGCGGATGGATCATCAGCTTCGCGGTTTACACCGCTCCCACAAAAGTAGTCAGCCTTGTGGGAGCGGCGTCAGCCGCGAAGCAGCGAGCGTTTCAGATCATCAGCTCCGTCGTTTACACCACTCCCACAACGGAGTGACCTCAGGCATACGCATCCAGCAGGCCGCGCATACGCAGGTTGTGGCCGGTGGTGACTGGCACGTCGGTGCCTTCCCGTTGGTTGCCGGTTGCCAAGCCGCTGCCACTCTCGGCCTTGTCGCCCTGCTGTTGTGGCGTGGATTGCTGGCCTACATCGGCGTGGCTCAGTTGCAGGCCCTGTTCGCCCAGCATTTCGCGCAGGCGCGGCAGGCTGCTTTCCAGGGCGTGACGAACATCGGCATGGGCACTACTGAAGCTGGCATGGACACGGTCACCGTCCAGTTGCAGCTTCACGTCGATCTGACCCATGTTCTCCGGATTGATACGGATATGGGCGTGGCCGATCTTCTGCTCCGCCAACCAACCGACGCGGGCGCCGATGGCTTCGTCAAAGTCACCAGAATTCAGGTCGGGGGTAGGTGTGGGCGCGCTGATGCTGCTGGCCGGGGCGCTTGCACGGACCTCCTGTAGTGCCTGATTGCCGTGCAGCAGGGACGCGAACGCGGTCGGCGCCGGCGCATCGACGTCGAGATTGAGGGTGCTGGCATCGTCGTTGGTGGGCAAACTGGCCAAGGGCAAGCTCAACTCTGCGGCAGCATCGTCGGCGTTGAGGGTTGCCGGATTAGCGCCGTCAGCGGCGGGAGCAGCTGCCAGGGCAGGAGACAGCGACAAGGGTGGATTGGCCGAAGGCTGTGCTGACCCCTGCTGATTGGCCGCCGCGGCCAAGGCTGCCGATGCCTGCACTGGGGGCTCCGCAGCTTGGGTAACGATTGCCGACAGCCCAAATGGTGGCCACGGTGCATCCTCTGCCGCTGGCTGCTGATCCGGCTTGTCGCCGGTGCTGGCAGCGCTGTCGGTAGCGGGGCGCTGTGGCGCGGTCGCCTCGCTGGCGCCGTCCTCACCTTTCGGTTCATTGGCAGGCTTGGGGGCAGTGCTGGCTGGCTTGCTGGCGGCGGATTTCTGCGTCGCTGGCTTGCTGTTGAGCATTGCGTCAAAGCCGCTCTCCGCGGTCTTGTCGGTAGAACTGCCACGTGCATTGCTGCCGACATCGATGCTGCTGGCAGGGGGAGGTGCCGAAGAGAGGACGTTCACTGGCTTTCTCCTTCGCCTTCGGTCCGCTTCAGGCGCGCACGGCGGGCACCGATGTCGTCCATCTCGCGCTGGTCGCGGCGGTCGGCGACCTGCTTCTCCTGGGCGCGGTAGCTGGCAGCCAGCTGTTCCAACACGGCCTTGTCGCGACTGGCCAACAACAAGCGCGCGCGCTCGGCATCGACACGTTCCTGGTTGCTGTCCACGGTCTTGCTCTGCGCTTCGACCGCGTTGTCGAGGCGGTCGAGGAAGGCGCGGCGGTTGAGCAGCTGCGCGGCACTGGTGGTGGCCAGCTGCGCGTTGGCGTATTCCTCGGCGTACTGGCGCAACTCGGACAGCCGCGATTGGTGCACGTCCAAGGCCTGCTGGCGTTCGGCCAGGGCTTTGGCGACTTCATCTTCGCGGTCCTGCGCGCGGCGCAGCAGCGGATCCAGGCGGCGGCTAGGGCTCATGCGGGCGTCTCACTATCTACCAGTTGGTGCAATGCGTTCAGGCTGTGGCCCAGGTCGGCGGCGTTGTGCACGTCCTGGCCAAGGAATTCCATGATCTCCGGCCACCGATCCAGTGCTTCGTCGGTGAGCGGATCGTTGCCGCGTTGATAGGCGCCGATGGCGATCAGGTCGCGGTTGGCCGTATAGGCCGATACCAGTTGCTTGAGCTTGCGGATGCGCGCGCGCCAGACGTCGTCGGCGATGTCCTGGACCACGCGGCTGACCGAGGATTCGACATCGATGGCCGGGTACAGGCCGCTGTCGGCGACACGGCGTGACAGCAGGATGTGGCCGTCCAGAATCGCCCGGGCGGCGTCGGCAATCGGGTCCTGCGGATCGTCGCCTTCGGTCAGTACGGTATAGAACGCGGTGATCGAGCCGCGGCCTTTGGCACCATTGCCGGCACGTTCGACCAGGGCAGGCAGCTTGGCGAATACCGACGGTGGGTAGCCGCGGGTCGTGGGCGGTTCGCCGACCGACAGGCCGATCTCGCGCTGGGCCTGGGCGAAGCGGGTCAGCGAATCCATCAGCAGCAGCACGTTCAGCCCCTGGTCGCGGAACCATTCGGCGATGGCGGTGGCACGATAGGCACCATGCAGGCGTGCCAGCGGCGGTCGGTCGGCCGGGCTGGCGACGACCACGGCGCGGCGCAGGCCTTCCTCGCCCAGGGTGGATTCGACGAAATCGCGTACTTCGCGGCCACGTTCACCGATCAGGCCGACCACGATCACATCGGCGGCGGTGAAGCGGGTCATCATGCCGAGCAGTGTCGACTTGCCGACACCGGAGCCGGCAAACAGGCCCACACGCTGGCCGCGGCCAATCGGCAGCAGCGCGTTGATCGCGCGCACGCCGACGTCCAGTGGCTGGGTGATCGGCTCACGTGCCAGCGGGTTGATCGCGACACCAGCCATGCTGACATTGCCCTCGGCGCGGATTGGGCCCTTGCCGTCGAGCGGGATGCCATCGGAGTCGATGACCCGGCCCAGCAGGCCTTCGCCGACCTCAACGCCACCACGGCGGTAGGAGGGCACGACGCGCGCATTGGGCAGCAGGCCATGCAATTCGGCGCTGGGCATCAGATAGGTACGGTCGCCCGAGAAGCCGACCACCTCGGCATCCACCCAGCCGCCATCGATGATCTCGACCTTGCAGCTGGCGCCCATTGGTGCCTCGCACCCGACGGCTTCCAGGGTGAGGCCAACGGCACGACGCAGGATCCCTTCACGGACCAGACCGTGGCCGCCGCTTGCGTCCAGCGCGATGCCGTCCAGACGTGCCGCCAAGCGCAGGTTGCGTGCGGCTGCCCAGTCGGCGGGGGCGGGCGAAGGCGAGGTATTCATTGTGCAGCACCTGCGCGACGCAGCACGGTGGCCAATGCCGCGCGCAGGCGGGCATCCAGGGTGCCATCGACGCGTACCGCTTCGGCGTGCACGCGCAGGTCGCCACGGCTGAGGCTGTGGTCGGGCACCAGGCGCTGGCCGGGAGGCAGGCTCAGCAGGTTGCTGATCGCCGCGATGTCGTCCGGATGCAGCCGAACCTCGACATCGCGGTTGGTGCCGCTGACCGTATCCAATGCTTCGTCGATCAGATCCTTCAGCAGGGAAGGATCAGCCTCGTAGGCGCGGCTGATCAGGGCGCCGGCAATGCGTACCGACAGTTCCCCGAGCGCGCCGACCACTTCATTCTCCAAGCGCACCAGCGGCCGGCTGAAATTGTCGAGGATGCCTTCGATCTGTGCGGTCAGGCGCCGTACTTCGGCCTGGCCCTGTGCGTATCCGTCGGCGTGGCCTTGCTGGAAGCCTTCTTCCTGTGCGGCGTCACGGATCGTCTGGAGCTCCTCGAGGGTAGGCAGCTGCAACGGCGGCGGCGCCGGCTCGGCAACGATGGTTTCCAGGGCATCCAGATCGATGTCATCCGCCGACGGTGGAACCATCGGGGCGTTGAGATCCGGGGCGTGCCAGCGCACGGCGTTCATCACAGCATGGCCTCCGCGGCGCCGCCGAGGGTGATGGTGCCTTCATCGCCCATGCGCTTGACGATGGCGAGGATTTCGCGCTGCGCGCCTTCCACATCGGACAAGCGCACCGGGCCGCGTGCTTCCATGTCTTCGAGCAGGATCTCGGCGGCGCGCTGGGACATGTTGCGGGTGATCTTGTCGCGCACCTTGATGTCGGCACCACGCAGGGCAAGGCCCAGGCGTTCACCGCTGACCTCGCGTAGCACCAGCTGCATCTCGCGGTCGTCCAGATCCACCAGGTCGTCGAACACGAACATCAGGTCCTGGATCCGGCTGCCCAGCGGCGAATCGATGCGGGCGATCTCGGTGAGGATGGCCTGGTCCTGGCCGCCGTCCATGAAGTTGAGGATGTTGGCAGCGCACTGCACGCCGCCAATGTTCGACGACTTCAGGTTCTGGTTGCCGGCGAACTGGCGTTCCATGATCTCGTTGAGTTCGTTCAAGGCATTCGGCGGGATACCGTCGAGGGTGGCGATACGCAGCAGCACGTCGACGCGGGTGCGCTCGGGCAGCAGCTTCAGCGCTTCGGCGGCCTGGTCGGTTTCCAGGTGGGCCATGACGATGGCGATGATCTGCGGATGCTCGTTGCGTACCAGATCAGCGACCGCGCGCGGGTCCATCCACTTCAATGCATCCAGGCCGGTCGTGTTGCGACCGAGCAGGATGCGATCGATCAGGTTGCTGGCTTTCTCATTGCCCAGCGCCTGCACCAGCATGTTGCGGATGTAGTCGTCCGAGCCAACGCTCAGCGAGGTCTTGTTGCCCAGCTCGGCGCCGAAATCATCCATCACCTGCTGCACCTGCTCGCGGGTGACGTCGCTGAGCGTGGCCATGGCGATGCCGATCTTCTGCACTTCCTTCGGTTCCATGTGACGCAGTACTTCGGCCGCATCGGTCTCGCCGAGCGACAGCAGCAGTACGGCGGCACGTTGCACGCCGGTCATCGGCATTGCATCAGTCATTTGACACCCATCCCTTCACTACCTGGGCAACCCGCTTGGAGTCGGTCTTCACTGCTTCACGGGCCATGCGCAGGCGTTCCTCGTATGCATCCACTGGCAGGGCCAGCGCCGGCGTGCCATCCAGGTGCAGACGGTCGGCGGCGAGCGCCGGCATTTCGGTGCCATCGTCCAGTACCTGCACGTCGGCGCTCAGCGGATCTTCCGCGCCGGGCAGGGCCTTGGGCGTGCCGGTGATCTGGCGCAGGGCCGGGCGCAGTACGCCGAACAGCAAGGCCAGCACCACGATGGCGCCAAGGACCAGACGCAGTGCATCACGCACCTGTGGGTTCTCCCACCATTTCGGGGCTTCGACCGGTATGGATTCACGCACGAACGGTGCATTCATCACCGACACGGTGTCGCCGCGCTCGGCGTTGAAGCCCACGGCCTGCTTGACCAGTGCTTCGACGCGGGTCAATTCGGCGGCGCTCAGTGGCTGATCGCTGAGCTTGCCGTTGCTGCCGGCACGCGGCACGTGGTCAACCAGCACCGCGACCGAGACCCGATTGACCCGGCCCGGCGGCTGACGGGTGTGCTGCAGGGTGCGGTCCAGTTCGTAGTTGCGGGTTGCGTTCTTGGAGGTTTCGGTTGGCGTCGCTGCGGTTGCCGGTGGAGCGGCGGCCGGCCCGGGCGGGGTGTTGCTGGTGGCACCGGGGATGCCCTGCGGGCCCGCGCTGGTGGTGGTGTTCTCGCTGATCTGCTCGCTGCGGACCTTCTGCGGCTCGGCGTTGTACAGCTCGCGCGCCTCCTCGGTGACCGAGAAATCCATGTCGACGCTGACTTCCGGGTTGACGCGGCCAGCGCCGGTCATCGGCTCCAGCAGTTCCCGGATGCGCTGGTTGTACGAACCCTCCAGACGCCGCACCTGGTCGAACTGGGCAGCGTTGAGTGCGGCTTCGCTGTTCGGGTCGGCGATGGTAAGCATGCGACCGCTCTGGTCGACCACGGTCACGCGCTCCGGCGCCAGATCCGGGATGCTGGAGGCCACCATATGCACGATGGCGTCTACCTGGTTGCGTTCCAGCTGCTGGCCGCCTCGCAATTCCAGCACCACCGAGGCACTGGCGACGTCGCGTTGGCGGGTGAATGCGCTGGGTTTGGGGATGGCCAGGTGCACGCGCGCATCGCGGACCGGACGCAGGCTGCTGATGGTGCGTACCAGCTCGGTTTCCAATGCGTGCTGGTAGCGTGCGTTCTCGACGAACTGGCTGACGCCGAAGCCGGGATCGCGTTCCATCATCTCAAAGCCGAGGCGGCCGCTTTCGGTCAGGCCGGAGCCGGCCAGCTTCAGGCGTGCATCGTGCACGTTCTTCTCCGGCACGCTGATCGCGCCGGTGGCGGCGTCCAGCTCGAACGGAATCTGCGCCGAACGCAACAGATCGGTGGCCTCGGCTGTCGCCTTCTGGTCCAACCCGGTGTACAGCGGCATCATCTGCGGCTTCTGCGCCCAGAAGAACACGAACAAACCGGCTGCGACGGCAACCGTGATCATCGCCATCAGGCCCAGGCGGCGGGTGATCTGCAGGCTCTGCAGACGATCGAACCAGGCCCCAGCCCGTTCCGGATTCAGTGATTCTCTGGACAGCGCGAGTGCCATGCGTGCGGATCCTTACAGCGGCATGTTCATCACGTCCTGGTAAGCCTGGACGAGACGGTTACGGACTTCCACGGTGGCGCGGAACGCCAGCGAGGACTGTTGGGAGGCGACCATGACCTTGGCCAGATCGGCATTGGCATCGCCGCGCTCGAAGGCAGCGGCGAGCTGCCCGGACTTCTGCTGGGCCTCGTTGACGCCCTGGATGGCGCCCTGCAAGGTCTGACTGAACGAAGGAGCTGCAACGGCATTGCCTTCGGCCAACCCCTGGATCGCGTTGCTGCGCGGCAGGTCACCCTGGGGAGCGGCTTGCCCCACCTGGTTCTGCAGCGTGCGGATCTGGGAGAGAACAGAGGTGATGGAGTGGGACATCGTGCGGGTTTCCGGGCAACGTGTGGGAGAGCTGATGGGACAGCTGCAAGTTGCGTGCCGGAACCGTGAAGGCTTTGATGTTCGTGAATACGTCGTGCTGCACGTGTTGGGTGTCGGAAATCTGACGCTGCCGACGGGTTTTCAGGACGGGTGGGGGTTCTGAGCCCCAATTGGAACCGGCCGCCGGACAACCGGCGGCCGTCGAACAGGTTGGAGATGCGTTCCGGATCAAGGCAGCCAGGCTGCACGCCAATCATCCAGACCAGCGCCTTCCAGCATCCAGTTGCGGTGGACGATGGTCTTCAATGCATCACCGGCGTTGCGGCGGGCCGCGGCGTCGGCGAGGTGGTCGCGGATGGCGCCGACCCATTCGCGATGGCGGTTACGTACGCGGCTGACGGGCAGGGCAGGGTCCCGGTAGGGACCAACATCGCTGCAGATCACCGGCACCGCGCAGGCGCCATATTCCAACAGGCGCAGATTGCTCTTGCAGGCGTTGAAAGGATTGTCTTCCAGCGGTGCGATTGCCAGATCAAGCTGCAGTGACGCCAGGGCGCGTGGATAGAGCGCGATATCCACCCCTGGATGAAACTCGGCGACATAGGGACGCAGGCGATCCGGGCACATGCCGAAGAACACCCAATCCACCTCCTGCGCCAATTCACTGACGACATCAGCAATCATCTCCAGATCGCCGGTATGACCCAATCCGCCAGCCCAGCCCACGCGTGGTCGTGCACCGTTTTCGCGACGAACGATGGGCAGCTGCTTCCACCAACCCACCGGCAGCCGGTTGGGGGTGATGCGGATATCCGGATGCATGCCGGCAAACGCCTCGGCCATCGCCGGCGTAGACACCACGAAACGGTCCACCAGCCCAAGCGCCTTGCGCAGGCTGCGCAGCACATCGCGCGGCATGTGCTCGCGATGTGCACTTTTGGCAGGCAGGTTGGGCAGGTAGTCGTCCAGCTCGTAGATCTTCAATGCGGACGAATAGCGGCCCATGCGTTGGATACCGTGCAGGTCCTCATCGCTGACGCGCCGCTGCAGGATCACCACATCCGGATCGATGCGTGCCTGTTCGACTGGATCGAGCAGGGTTGAGTACAGGGCACCTTCAATGCGCCCTTCGGACTTGAGGGCCTCGAATGGCTGGATGACGCGGTAGTGGCCGCTGCCCCAGGGATCTGCCGGTTGCGCCAGGACGCGGGGGATTGGCCGCCAGGGCAAGGGTTTCCACGAGAAGTCGGATTCGCCAAGCCGGAAACCACCAACCACGTCCAATCGCAGGCTGGGGTTGTACGCGGGATCGTTTGCGATCTGCGGCAACCAGCGTTCCAGCAAAGCGTCGTTCGCGGTCTCGGTCAACGGAACCGGTTCGTTCGAATGCAGCAACAGTGCATACGGTGTCCATACGGTGAGATAGCCCTGCATGCGCGCTCGCAGGCACAGATCGACGTCTGCGCCTTCGTCGATGAATGCTGCGTGGTCGAAACCGCCCAGTTCGTTGAACAGCGCCTTGCTGATCAACAGGCAGCTGTCGGCAACCGCGGTGTACTGCTGGGCCACCTGCAGCCGGCCCATATAGCCGGGTGCGTCCATTGCTTCGCCGGCGAAGGCACGCCCGCCGCTGGCGCGAAGACCGGGCACCAGTCCCGCATGCGTGACCTTGCCTTCGCCGGAGACGGTCTTTGCCCCGACCACGCCAACCTCCGTGCGCAGTCCGTGATTCAGTAGTTCCTCCAGCCACTGCGGTTGTAGCGCCGCGACCTCGGGGCGCAGGAACAGGAGGAACTCTGCACTGGCCTGCGCTGCGGCAAGGTTGCAGGCAGCGGTGTGTGGCAATGGCGGATCGAAGGTGAAGGCTTGCACGCGGTCGGCGGCCAATGACTCCACCTGTTGCATCCACCGCCGCAGTTCATCGTTGGCGCCGTTGTCTGCCATCAGCAGTTGATAGTTGGCGTAGTGGGTCTTCTCAAGCACTGAAACAACGCAGCGCTCCAGTGCACTGAGCGTCGTGTCCCTTGACACGATCACTACCAGCGAAACAGAAGGCTGCCGGCCATGACCGTAGTCGATCCTGTGCAAGCCGCCTTCGATGGCTTGCACGCTGGCATTGGCGTAGCCGCGTGCCTGCAGATGGGCCAGGATGGTCCGCTGCTGGGCGCGGCTGTCAAAGCGGCCCGCTGTGCTGGTCAACAAAGGTTCCGGTAGATGTTCGATTCCACCGAAGCCGCCTGCATGGACAAGGCGCAGGATCAGGCCCAGCTCTGCAGCATCGCCTGCAGCGGGGTCGAAGCCGCCGACGTCGCGTGCTGCCTGGCACTTGAACACCCAATGCGAGGCCAGGACCGACGGGTTTGCCAGCAACAGGTCCAGATTGAGATCAGGTCGCAACATCGGCACCAAGCTGCCGTCATTGGTGCGTTGCCAACCATCGGCAAAGACCGCGCGTGATTGCGGCTGCGCGGCGAGATGCAGGCGCAGTTGCAGTAGCCCCCCTGGCGTGAACTCATCACCGGCGTTGGCGATCAGCAGCCAGTCCAGGGTATGGTCATTGAGCAGGCTGTTGCGGAAGGCATCCCAAGTCACTGCCGTTGAATCAATCACCTGAACCTGGTCACAGGCCACGCTGGGGCATATCGACGCCACTGTACTTTCGTTGACAACGATCACCCGCAAGGCTTCAGGCATGCCCTCGTTGCCGTGCAGGCTGGCAATACTGCGCTGAATGCTTGCAGTATTTCCGTCCACACTCCGCAATAGCACGCATAGCCTTGGGCGCGCCACGGACTGCTCGATACGCTGCACGCACAGCTGGCGCTGGGCAGGCGAGGGCACCCGCGTGACGCGCCAGTTGTCAATCACGCTCTCAGGGGTCTGCGCAATCAAGACACCAAGCTGCTTCAGTCGTTCGGCTCGGCCGGTGCGCACGGTTTCCGCGTCAAGATCCGAATGGCGGGCATAGATCTTCCGGTACAAGGCCGGGTAGTGCCCGAAGGCCTGTACCGAACGACGTTCATCGGTATCCGCACGCATCCGTACCTGCGCGGTCTGCTGGCGCACGTGGTTGAAGGGTACCCGTGCTGCCAGACGCAGCAGGAAATCCCAGTCTTCCAGTCCTTGCAGGTGCTCGTCAAAGCCGCCGATGCCTGCAGCAAGCGCGCGCGGCCATGCGAAGGTATTGACCGGGATATAGTTTTCTATCGAAAGCCGCTCGTGCGAGTAGCTTCCGTGCGGGTAGCGGTGCTCTTCGGCCAGGACGAGACGATGCGCTCCCTCGATCCGCTCGGTAATGAAGCATGCATCGCTGTAAACCACTTCACCGGGGTGCCGCTGGATCGCATCGGCGAGTGTCTGCAGGTGCTGGGGCTGATACAGATCGTCATCGTCGAGATAGACCAGATATTGCCCGCGTGCCAGTCGATGTGCCGCGTTTCGCGCTGCAGCTGGCCCGCCGTTGCGGCCCAGTTGCAGATAGCTGAGCGGGAAGTCACGCTCGCCAAGCAGGTGCTCGACGGGCTCGCCACAGTCGTTCACCAGGATCACCTCGAAGTCGCGAAGGCTTTGCGCACTGATGCTGTTCAAGGCATCAACAAGCAGGGCAGGGCGGTTCCAGGTAGTGAGGACGATGCTGAAGAGTGGCGCCGCGTTGGCTTCAGCCAGCTGCTCCAACTGGCCGATCAGTGCCCGTGCACGGGCCCCGAGTTCGGTGGCACGTTGATCAGGATACAGGGTAAGCCGGCGCTCAATATGCTCGGCCACCGCCCGTTCGTGCCCACGCAACACCTGCTGGGCTTGGCGCTTGAAGACGCCTTCGACAATGGTCAAGTGGTCTTCGAGCGGATTGGTGGATGCATAGAACCGGCTCGAATGCTGCGAGGTATGCAAGCGATAGCTGACGCCAGGAACATCGATGTAGGCGAAGTCGGGGAATCTCTCCGCGATCTGGATCGACATTTCCCAGTCGCCGGCGCCATGGGTGCTGGAAGGACGCCAGGTGTCACGGAGCTGACGGGTACGGTAGACCACTGCTGAAGGTGCGATGTAGCAGTCATGGATCAGCAGGTCAGCGACCTCGTTGCGGCCGCCGACATAGTCCGCAGCCCGGTAGCCGGGATGGCGGGGCTGGTTTACGGTAGCGCCGCTTTCATCGACCCAGCGGATCCCTGTATAGCCGGCAACTACCTGCTTGTTCGCGCACAGCACCGGCATCAGTCGTTGCAGGTGGCCGGGATTGAAGAAGTCGTCGGCCGAGAGGAACGTGCAGTAGGTTCCCCGGGCAAGATTCAAGCCATTGAGCCAGTTGAATCCGGCGCCATAATTGTGTGGATTGCGCATGTAGCGAACGCGCGCATCTGCCGAAAAATCCAGCATGACTGTCGCGGTGTCATCACTGGATGCGTTGTCGAGCACCAGGACTTCCATGTCTTCCAGTCCCTGGTCCAGGACAGACTGCACGCATTGGCGAAGGAACCGGCCGTAGTTGTAGGCAGGGATGATGATGCTCAGCAACGGGCCTTCGCCGCGCCGTTCTGCTGCATCTGCGGCGATCGCCGTGGTGACCCAATTGATCCACGATGGCGCCGAGTGATAGTAGGCATGTACCCCGACGTTGACCTTGGGTATCGCTGCCAGGGCCATGTTCTGGCTATCGCTGTCACCATGAAGACGGAAATCGATATGGTGCGTGGTGGTGACGACGTTTCCCGCGCGGCCAGGATGGTCGCCAGGCACGAAAATGATCGCAAACAGCTGCTCCTGCGTAAGCTGTACGCGCTCATGTGCCGTCGCCAGAACGAGGTACTTGCTGCTTGAGGCCTGAAGCTGGAACGAAGCCCGACCCGGGCGGGACTGGGCGAACAACAGCGCGGTGCTGATTTCCTGGGCCGGCGTTTCGGTCGTTGGCCGACTGAAGTACAAGCCGTTCGCCACCCCGTATTCGCACAGGGCATCGAGCGGTATTGCCTGATTCAGTGCGCGCAGGTCCTCGTCTGACAGTGCATGACACGTTCCGCTGTGGATGCAGTAGCCCAGCAGGGTGACCTGCAATGGGGCGCCACTGACGCGTCCTCCGGGTAGGGTTGTCCAATCAATCAAGAGTCATCTCCAACACTGCAGCGACGCTGCCTTGCACGTACTGTTCCACCAGCTGCTTCCATGACACGATCAGCGTCTCGGCATCGTGGCGACGCAACATGTGGATGAGTTCATCCTCGTGGTCGCGTTCGGAGCTCAGCACGATTGCCGCGAGCGGCACGTCGTTCTCGGCCAGCCAGCTGGGTGGGACGATGGTGGTGCCCAGCCAACTGCAGCCCTGTCGTGTAAGACTGGAATCGAGGCAGCAGACGACGTGGACACCGGCCTGGCGTGCCTCCTGTACCAGCAAGGCTGACAACAGGACGCTGCCAAGAATGACGATGCACGAGCCCGGCGCGAAGTTCCGGAACAGGTTTCCACCTTGATGGCGTATACCCGCCCAGCGGTAGAGCCGGTGGATGGATGTCTGCAATGCAGGCTCGGCAGCGGGCATGACCCGAAGCAGCTGCTCAAGCTCACTCTCCGTTCCAGCCGCGGCATGCTGGTGCAGCAGAAGGGCAAGCGGCAGCAACTGGAAACCGGCGCGTGGATTGGCGGCCAGGTCTGCGCTGCCTTGCCGGAACATCCGCTGCAACTGGCGAAGGGCTGACATGGGCAGCGTGCTGCCGGTGATCTCGGTTACCCGCTTCTGTGCCTTGTAGCGGGCGATCAATGCGTCATACACGGGCACATACTGTTGCTTGTAGTCGGTACGTACGACAAAGCGGCGCAGTGAGACGTAGCCATGCAACACGGCGCCGGTCAGATCGGCGTGATTGGTTTCCTGGCCCCCGTGCTGGCGATAACGCAGCAGCGGGGCGTTGAGGAACGCTACTGGCGCCTTGAGGTTCATCTGCGCTGGAATGATGTAATCGCCACTGCCTTCGGTGGGCGCACGCTTGCCTGTGCCGAGGGGCAGCCCACGATATACCTTGTGCAGTGATGCCAGCGGTAGCAGCCCGGGGGTGAATATCAGACTGCTGGGCGGGTGCCAATGGCGCTCTTCGGCGGCTTTGGCGATGTACTCGCCACGCGCATAGATCCGGTCCGGACCGGGTGGGGCGAGGTGATCCAGTAGACGCTGGCCGTTCTCGTCCATCGTGCTCTGGTTGGTCCAGATGGCGGCAAGTTCAGGATTGCGATCGAACATGGCCATCTGCCGTTGCAGCATGTCCGCTTCCATGATGTCGTCGTCATGCGTGATCAGCAAGCGCTTGCCACGGGCAATGAGCACGGCACTGGTGCCATTGAAGCTCGCAGGGTGTCCGGGCGCATTGCGCACATAACGCAATCGATCATCCTTGAACCCGAGTACGACCTCGGGCGTGTTGTCCGTGCTGCCATTGTCCATGACCAGCAGTTCGAAGTCCGTGTAGGTCTGTTCGATGATCGAGCGCAGCGCCAACTGCAGGTAGTGCGGACGGTTGTAGGTAAGCAGGGCGACGGTAAGGGGAATTGTCATCGATGTGCGATCGAGGGCATCTGCGGAGCGGAACTGAAGCGATGGTCCTCCGCCCTGGCCCAGGCCGCCATTGCGTCGATCGAGTCTTGCAGGCGGGTCCACGGCGCAAGCCCAAGCGCACGTGCCGCATCGATGGCGGGGACATAGTAGGAGCGGGGGCCATCGCTGCGGCCGAGAATATGCAGTGGCGTGCCGGGAGCCAGCCGACGGCGTACCAGCTCGGCGAGCTCGGCAATACTCAGGGAAAGGTCGGATCCAACGTTGTAGACCTGCCCGGCATGACCTTCGCCGAGCAGTACCAGCAACCAGACGGCAAGATCAGCACCGTGCAGATAGCTGCGCACCGCGTGTCCGGATGAATTGAGGGTAATGCCGTTACCGTGCAGGGCGTCGCGGACGAAGTTCCCGATCGCGAAATGGCCGTCGAGCGCAATGCCGGGACCGGAAAAGGCGAAGCAGCGCGTCATGACAACGTCAATCGCACTCTGTTGCATGTAGACAGCCGCCAGCGCTTCCTGCATGCGCTTTGATTCGCCGTAGATGTTCCGTGCAAGATGGCTGTCGCATGCCAACGGTGAGGATTCCGAGGCCGGTTGCCCCTCCGGGATTACGCCGTACTGCGCACCGGAGCCGGTAAGCAGCAGTCGCCGGGCGCGGTTCCTTTCCGCGTATTCCAGGACCCGCCGCGTGCCATCGACGATGCTGGTGAATATCTCCAGCGGCTTTTCGTGGGCCTGGCTGGATGTGTCCGTTGCGGCATGCAGAACCATGTCCACGTGGCGGTCGTGTTGGCCGTCCAGCTCGCGGATGTCGCTGGCAATCCAGTGCAGCCAGGGCTGATCAAGATGCTCAGGGTGTGCGGCCAGGAATCGTCCCGGGTCGCGCGATACCACGCTGACGTGTACCTGGGTGCCGGAAGCATTGAGACGGTGCAGAAGAGCGAGCAGCCATTTCCCGAAGAAACCGGTTCCGCCGGTAAGCAGAAGATGCTGGCCGTCCAGCACTGCATGCAGGCGTGGCCACAGCGCGACCGGGAGGCGGTCGAAACTGTCGGTTGCACAAGCAGCCATTGGCGAAGCAGCTGTCATCTGAACGTCTGGATGGTTGGTGATTGCGTCGATGCGGGGAGGGGTGAGCGCGGCTCGGCACTCGGATGCGCTTACAGCCCGCGGTCGAGAATCAGGCTGTGTTGCTCGCGGCTGAACGCGCTTGTCGCTACGGTTGCCAGGGTCAATGCCGCATCGCCATCCAGTGGTTGTGCCAGGGTCAGGCCGGACAGTATTTCTCTGCACGAAAGCTGGCCTTTCAATAGCGGCACCGCCATGTAGAAGTCATTGTCGAACGTCGAAGGTTCCACCACGTAGCCTGCAGGAAGCTCGCGCTTGGCATAGACGCCGCGGACCAGATTGTCGAGATAGCTGATCTCGCGGTTTGGCAGCTTGCGTCGCTGTGCGGTGGAGCCACCGCACATCTCACGCGCCTTGTGGTAAGCCGCGAACCACTCGGCGGCTTGATGGGGCAGCGTGCAGTAGGAGGAAACTGGAATGCCATCGGCTTCGATGTCGATATGACGTTCCCAGATGCGTGCGCCCTTGGCATAGGACATGAGCATCGAGCTGCTCCAGTCATGGTACTCATGGGTGGACAGGCCAATCACATGGGCCGGGTAGCGGTTGCGGAGGTAGTCGATCTGGTTAAGCTCCAGTTCGCTATCCTCGGACGGATACAGCGATACGCAATGATTGATGGCCAGCGGAATTCCGCGCTCGCTGAACTGGCGCACCACCCGATCAATCGTCTGCTCGTTGGCGCCCCCGGTGGAGATGATGGTCGGGCGGCCGGTCTTGACGATGCGTTCGATCAGCGAATGGTCGCCAAGATCTGAACTGGCGACCTTGATGATCGGAAAATCGAGTGCTTCACACAATTCAACCGAACGCTCGTCAAACGGGGTGGCCATTGCGATGCAACCGCTGGCCTTGATGGCTTCCACCAAGATCTCGAACTCCGGTATGGAGAGCTTGGTGTCCATGGTCTTTTTCACGTAGCGGATGTCGCTGCGTGTTTTGTAGTCCTTGTGCACAAAGGCATCGACGTCGCGGAACTGCAGTTTGATTGCCGCGCGCACATTGCCTGCACGGACTACCTCGGAAAACTGCCTGACAATCTCAAGTCCACGCGCAAGATTGCCCCAATGGTTGTTTGCCAGTTCCAGGACAAACAGATCTTCGAAGAATTTATTGGTGGTTTGCATGATGCAGGTTCTGATAGGGGAGAGGTGGTTGCCGGGCTCAGGCGTTGTAGGCGTAGAAAACCGCATCGAAGCTGTTGGCGCAATGCAGTCTGAGCTTGATCGTATAGTCGGGATTGATTGCGTGAATCAGCGTTGGGATGCGCCACAGATCGTCCCAGCGGTGGTAGCCGGCGATTGCGAGAAAGGGTTTGCAGGTGGCGACAAGCTCGCGGGCACCGTGCAAGGCTTCTATCTCGCATCCTTCGATATCCAGCTTGATGAAATCCACCTGCTGCCTGGAAAGGATGCTGTCGATAGCCACTACCTGTATCTGGCTGTCACCGCTGCCATCCACTGCGCAGCCCGCGCCGTTGTCGGAACGGAAACGCAGGAAGCGAACCGCATCGGAGATTCCCAGAGGAAACAGTGTTGCGGCGACGTCGATGGCAGCAACACGCGCGGCGAGCTTCTGGAAGTTTTCAGGGTCCGGCTCGAACGCAAGAACCTGCCGCGGCGAAAGATGCTGCACCGCCAGGCTGACGGTATCGCCATCAAACGCGCCGCCGTCGAGATAGATGCCGGTATTCTGCGGCAGCACGAGCTGCAGGTCGGCAGGGAAGTATTGCGGGCCGGCGGAACGTGGAAGCGCCTGATCCAGCTCATTGGCGCGCCTGAAATCCAGGATGGCATCGAATACCATGGTGCTTTCGGTATCGGCCAACAGTTTGCGTCCGTGCGCAATGGCGTCTTGCTGCGCCGCATAGGCGTGCAACGGCGCAAGCCAGTAGCGCCAACCCATCTGCGCTTCTACCAGGGCGTAGTACTGCTGCGGAACCAGGACGCGACTGAAGCCGGCGGACATGCATTGACGACGCAACTTGACGAGATCCGAATCGTCGCCGTGGTTGAAAATGCCAATCCAGACCTCGTGAGCCAGCAACGCTTGCGGGAGTTGCGCAAGTACATGCACGGGCAGTCCGCGGTGCTGGCTCGCTGCAACGTTGCTGCTGATGAACGCATGTACGCTTACACCCAGTTGCTGGCACGCCTCATGGAGCTGGCTGGCCATGCCGCCGGTGCCCATGATGACGATGCCGTCGCGCTGCGCGTGTGCGAGCGCGGCCTGGTCCGCGGGCGGGAGCGTTGAAGCCTGCGGGTTCATGGTTGCGCTGCCTGACGGATTGCGGCGGCTTGTGCACGGATCTCCTGCAGTTGCTCCACGTCCAGGAACGGGAACATGTCGTCAAGCTCCGGTGTGTGGAAAGCGCCGCTGGCGTCACGACGCGATTTGATCCGCGGTTCGAACTCCTGCCGTGGGTCAACATGCACGTGCAGCAGCATGGGACCATCGTCGACGAGCGCGGAATCCAGTAACGGCAGTTGCTCGGGTCCATGCACTGCCATCGTGCGGATGCCGTAGGCGGCAGCGAGGCGTGTGTAGTCGGGAAACTCGACGCCGCTCTGCGCGGTGGCGCCAACCACGGTGCCGAAGAAGTTCTCGTGGGTCTGACGGATCGACAGATAGCCCTGGTTGTCGAGCACGACGATCACCACATTCAGGCCCAGCGTGCGCAGGGTCTGCAGTTCCTGCACGTTCATCTGCAGGCTGCCGTCGCCAGCGAAGCAGATCACCCGGCGCTCGGGTGCCGCCAGTGCGGCGCCGATTGCGGCCGGTAGGTCATAGCCCATCGAAGCCGAGCCGGAATTGCTGAACATGCGTTGCTGCGCCTGCAGCTTGCCTACCTGGAAGGGCAGGATGCAGGCCGAGGCGTTGCCACAGACCACGATGTCGTCGGCACGTAGCTGCTGGAAGATGCGCTCGACCAAGGCGTAGGGATTGATCGAAGGCGACTGCTGCTGGGCAGGGGTGATTGCAGGGAAGCGCGAGCGCAGGCCGCGCAGCCAGCTGGCCCACGGTGCATAGTCCGGCAATACGGTGCCTTCAAGTTCGGCCTGCAGGGTGGACAGGAAGGTGCCTGCGTCGGTGTTGACGCGCAGGTCCGTGCGCAGGCTGGGCTTGTCCAGTTCGGCCTGGTCGATGTCGACATGCACGGTATAGGCGCGAGCAGCGAACGCCTCCCAGTTGTAGCTGGTCTGGCGGATGTTCAAACGTGAGCCGATGGTGATCACCAGGTCTGCGTTCTGCACCGCGAAGTTGCCGGGACGGGTGCCGATGGTGCCGGGCCGTCCGGCGAACAAGGGGTGGTCGCTGGCAATCAGGTCGTGGGTCCATGCGGTGGCCACGGGGATGCCATGGCGTTCGGCGAAGGCAAGCAACGCGGCTTCGGCGGCACCGAGCCTTACGCCGGTGCCCGCCAGAATGAGCGGGCGGTGCGCGGCGAGCAGGCGTTCGGCAATGTGCCTGCAGTCGTCGCGTAGCTGGGCGGACGGCAGTGCTGCGCCGTCATTGGCGATTGCCGGGAAGGTCAGGTCAGCGACCGTACCTTGCAGGTCCAGCGGGATGTCCAGCCAGACCGGGCCAGGCCGACCCTGGCTGGCGAGCGCGAATGCATGCGGCAGTTCCGTCTCGAGCTCGGCGAGGTCGCCGATGGCCACGGCGCGTTTGCAGACAGGCGAGGCCATCGCCACGATCGGCGCCTCCTGGTCGCCCAGCTGGCGCAGGCCTGCGATCGGCCGGTGATCCAAGGCCGTTTCGCGCTTTACCTGGCCAGACAGGACCAGCATGGGAATGGAATCGGTGAACGCGCCAAACACGCCATTCAGTGCATTGATGCCGCCAGGCCCGGTGGTCACGTTGACCACGGCGGGCTTGCCCGCAACGCGTGCATAGCCCTCGGCTGCCATCGCACAGGCCTGTTCATGGTGCATGTATGCGCAGCGCAGCCGCGGATTTGTTCCCAGTGCCTGGTTCAGGAACATGGCACCACCGCCGGTGACAGCGAACACCTGCTCCACGCCCTGATCTGCCAACCAGTCGGCAACCTGCATGGACACCGTGGGCTTCTGCGCACCGTTCATGGTTGCACGTCCAGCTGGGCGTGCGCGTTGACCAGCGTGTTGCTGATGTCGACGTGAAGTGAGGTGGGGGCTGCTCCAACGATGTCCATGGATATTCCTGCGGATGACTGGTTCTCGGGTGTCGGGCCTGGTCTGCAGTCCGACAGGTGGTGCAGGGCCGGAGAGCAGGTCAACTCGTCTTTGCGCCAGGTGACGTTGTCACGGATCACCCTTGCGGGATTGCCAGCAAGAACCGTGCCCCGGCTGAACTTGCCCGCGCTCACCGCGCGTGCGCCAACGATGCAGTCGTCGCCGATCTGGCAGCCGCCGAGCAGGAAGGCCTGGTAGCCAATCCAGACGTGATTGCCGATCCGGATGTGCTTGCCTCGATTGATGCGTTCGCCGTTGCGGGCGTCAAAGATCGGGTGCGAGTCAGTCTGCTGGAGGTGCACCTGTACCGAGACCATGCAGTCGTCGCCCAGCGTGATTTCGCCTTCATGGACATCGGCGTTCAGGGCTTCGAAGGTGCAGCGCGCACCGCTCTGGAAGCGCGCGTTGTTGCTGGCGGTCAAGCTGAAGCCGCCGGCCATCCAGGTTCCCGCCCCCAAGGCAACGCGGGAGCCATCACCCAGGAAGGTGATCTTGTTGCTGCCGTTGAAATGGCAGCCTGCGCCGATTCGCAGGCTGTTGTCGCGTGCCATCAATGGCTGCCGTCCATCCTTGCCATCGCGTCCGAAGCGGACGCTCAGCCTGGGCGGAATCTCGCCGTCCCAGGTGATGCTGTTGCCATACGCGTCCGAGTAGGGCGCTGCCAACGAGGCCACATCGATGACCGGGTAGATATCCGCGTGCACGCCACGGATGTCGTCCAGCAGGCAATGCGCAACGCCAAGTGCGGTCAGTTGCGCGCTTATCTCCGGATAGAAGGTACGAGAGGTGGTGACAATGACGAAGGGGCGATCCAGCGTGCGCAGCAGATGCGGCGCCACGTACTGGTAGCGGGGGTATCGCTGCGCGGCTTCGGGACGGTTGTCGGTGATATGGGCAGGCGCGAAATTGGCAACAAGCCAGGGCTCGACCATCTGCAGCATGTTGCCTGCACCCATGACCACGACGGTGCCCGCTTGGCGGATCTGTTCGCGCGGAATGCTGCTCGCGGGGATAGGGGCGACGTAGCTCACGCCGATACCCTGGCACGCGTCGGGATGGCCGCGCCGGCCAGACCGCTCTCGATGCAGCTGGCGGCGTGCTCAAGCTGGTCTTCGCTCAGCCCCGGCCACAGGCCGATCCAGAAGGTGTCCTTCATCACCTTGTCGGTCACCGGCAAGTCGCCGCTGACCCGGTAGTTCTGGCCCTGCATGTAAGGCTGGCGGGTCAGGTTGCCGGCAAACAGCAGGCGTGTGCCGATCTTGTGGCTGTCCAGGTGACGCAACAGGTCTTCGCGCACTACGCCGCTGCCATCACGCAGGGTGATCGGGAAGCCGAACCACGATGGGTCGCTGCCGGACGTAGCGTGCGGAAGAATCAGCTGATCGGTGCTGCCGGACAGGCGCTGATGCAGCCAGCCGAAGTTGCGCCTGCGCGCGGCGATGAAGCCTTCCAGGCGGTCCATCTGTGCCAACGCACAGGCGGCCTGCATATCGGTGATCTTCAGGTTGTAGCCGAGGTGTGAGTAGGTGTACTTGTGGTCGTAGCCTTCAGGCAGCCCGCCTAGCTGCCAGTCAAAGCGCTGCCCGCAGGTGTTGTCGGTGCCCGGCGCGCAGTAGCAGTCGCGGCCCCAGTCGCGGAATGATTCGATGATGCGCTTCAGCCGCGGCGAGCTGGTGAACACTGCGCCACCCTCGCCCATGGTGATGTGGTGGGCCGGGTAGAAGCTCAGCGTGCCGATGTCGCCAAAGCTGCCAACCAGTTTGCCGTTGTAGGTGGAGCCGAGCGCGTCGCAGCAGTCTTCGATCAACCACAGACCATGGCGGTCGCACAGCTCGCGCACCACGCCCAGGTTGAACGGATTGCCCAGGGTGTGGGCAAGCATGATCGCGCGGGTACGCGGGGTGATCGCCGCTTCGATCAGCTCGGCATTGACGTTGTAGGTGCCCAGCTCGACGTCCACGAACACCGGCACCGCGCCGCACTGGAGGATCGGGTTTACCGTGGTCGGGAAGCCGGCGGCAACGCCGATGACTTCATCGCCCTTGCCAATGGCGCGCTCGCCCAGGCGCGGTGATGTCAATGTCGAGAATGCCAGCAGGTTGGCCGAGGAACCCGAGTTGGTGGTCAGCACATTGCGCATGCCGAGGTAGCGCGCCAGCTTCTTCTCGAAAGCGTCGTTGAAGCGGCCGGTGGTCAACCAGCCATCCAGCACCGCCTCCATCATCGACTTCAGCTCGGTGCCACCGATCACCTTGCCCGACGGTGCAACCGTGCTGCTGCCGGGGACAAACGGCGAAGGCGCAAGGTAGCGGTCGGCGTATTGCCCGACCAGTTCGGCAATCTGATGGCGTAGCTGGAGTTCGTCGTGGTTCATCGCGTGCTGTTCTGGAAATCTTCGATCTGGGTGAGGGTATGGCGCTGCATGTCTTCGCCGGCCTGCCATGCCTGATGCCAGCGCACGGTCTGCGCCAGGGCCTGCGACAACGACCAGGTTGGCTTCCATGCAAGCAAGTGCCGTGCCTTGGCCGAATCCAGCGCCAGCAAGCCGGCTTCGTGCGGTTGTTCCGCGGCCTCAAGCTGCCAGCGCGCTTCGCCGGGCCAGAGCTGGGCCAGTTGCTCCACGACCGTGCCGACACTGGCGACATCCGCCGCATCCGGGCCGAAGTTCCACGCCGAATCCGCACCTTCCCGGTGCTGCAGCAAGGCCTGGGCCAACAACAGATAGCCGTGCAGGGGTTCAAGCACGTGCTGCCAGGGACGGGTTGCACCGGGGTAGCGCAGGGTGACAGGTTGCTGTTGCTGCCATTGGCGCAGGACATCGGGCAACAGGCGTTCTGGCGACCAGTCGCCGCCGCCGATGACGTTTCCAGCGCGGGCGGTGGCCAACGCGACCCCTTGGGCCTTCAGATAGGACGCGCGCCAGGAAGCACACAGCAGCTCGACGGCCGCCTTGCTGCTGCTGTAGGGGTCGTGGCCGCCCAGCGGATCCTGCTCACGGTAAGGCCAGACCCATTCGCGGTTGTCATAGCACTTGTCGGTGGTGACCACCACGACGGCGCGGACGCTGTCGCATTGACGCACGGCTTCCAGCAGATTGAGCGTGCCGGTGACATTGGTCGACCAGGTATCCACCGGCGCGCGGTAGGATTCGCGCACCAGCGGCTGCGCGGCAAGGTGCAGGATCAGCTCCGGCTGCTGTGCGTGCAGTGCTGCAGCCAGGCGCTGCGGATCACGGATGTCAGCCAGCTCGCCAGCGATCAGTTGGTCAAGGCGGGCTGCTTGCCACAATGAATCACCGCGCGGCGCGGGCAGGGCATAGCCCTGCACCTGCGCCCCCATATGCTGCAGCCACAGTGCCAGCCAGCCACCCTTGAAGCCGGTGTGACCGGTGAGCAGTACGCGGCGGCCGCGCCAGAACTCCGGGGTTACTGCCACAGCTTCCACTCCGCCTTGCCCTGCGACCAGCGCTCCTCCAGCAGGGTCTTGTCACGCAAGGTATCCATCGGCTGCCAGAAACCATGATGCAGGAAAGACATCAGCTGGCTGTCCTCGGCCAACTGCCGCATCGGCTCCTGTTCCCATGTGGTCGCATCGCCCTGGATGTAGTCGAACACACCCGGCTCCAGCACGAAGAAGCCCCCATTGATCCAGGCGCCATCGCCCAATGGCTTTTCCTTGAAGCCGCCGACCTGCGTACCGCTGATGGCCAAGGCACCAAAGCGACCGGGAGGCTGTACCGCGGTCACCGTTGCCAGGCGGCCGTGACCGCGATGGAAATCGACCAGAGCGGCAAGATCGATGTCGGCGACGCCGTCGCCATAGGTAAGGCAGAACGTGTCGTCGCCAAGGTAGTCGCGTGCGCGCTTCAAACGTCCGCCGGTAGCGGTACTGTCACCGGTATCGACCAGCGTCACCCGCCAGGGCTCGGCGTGGCGGTTGTGGATCTGCATGCGGTTCTCGGCCATGTCGAAGGTGACATCGGACATGTGCAGGAAGTAGTTGGCGAAGTACTCCTTGATCACATAGCCCTTGTAGCCAAGGCACACCACGAAATCGGTTATGCCGAAGTGGGTGTAGAGCTTCATGATGTGCCAGATGATCGGCTTGCCACCGATCTCGATCATCGGCTTGGGACGCAGGTGGGATTCCTCGCTGATGCGGGTACCCAGGCCTCCGGCAAGGATGACGGCTTTCATTCCAGTAACGGCAGGCTTCATGTGCGGGCGCGGCGATGAGTGACAGGGCGGAAGGTGCAAGATTCGTGCCGTGGAAGAGGCAGCCAGCATCACCGACGCACGTAAGAGTGCATCGCTTTGCACGGCGGAGTGGTGGGCCGGCGAGGGCTTCGCCGGCTGCGTTTACCTAGTGGCCGGTGGCTTCGACCGAATCACGCTCGATACCGTACTTGCGCAGCTTTTCCACCAGCGTGGTCCGGCGCAGGCCAAGCAGTTGGGCTGCATGGGCAACCACGCCCTGGGTGCGCTCAAGCGCTTCATTGATCAGGGTCAGCTCGATGCTGGCCATATGGTCGCGCAGGTCCAGGCCTTCGCTGGGCAACTGGTTGCCGTTGTCGGCCGCGGCGATCTTGTTGATGAGGCCGGTGGCCGCAATGGCCGGTTGTGCGGGGGCTGCCGCTGCCTTTCCAAGCAGCATCGGACGTTCGTCATCATGGTTCGCAGCCGCTGCAAGATTGGCCTGGTCGCCGCGATAGCGACTGGGCAGGTCCTGCACGCGAACGGTTCCACCGGGGTGCAGCACAGCCAGGCGTTCAACCAGGTTGGTCAGCTCACGCACGTTGCCCGGCCAGTTGTAGCTGGCAAGTGCCTGCAAGGCCTCCTGAGCGAAGCGAACCTCGCCACGGCCGGTGCGGGCGAGCTGGGTGGCGATGGTTTCCACCAGCATCGGCAGATCGCTGGCGCGCTCCCGCAGCGCGGGGACTTCGATCGGGAACACGTTGAGGCGGTAGAACAGATCCTCGCGGAACTTGCCATCGGTGATACGGGACTCCAGATCACGATGGGTCGCGGCAATGACGCGGACGTTGCAGCGGATGGTCTGGTTGCCGCCGACGCGCTCGAAGCTGCGTTCCTGCAGCACGCGCAGCAGCTTTACCTGCATAGGCAGGCTCATGTCGCCTATTTCGTCCAGCAGCAGCGTGCCGCCTTCGGCCATTTCAAAGCGCCCCTTGCGTGCGCTCAGCGCACCGGTGAAGGCACCCTTCTCATGGCCGAACAATTCGCTCTCGAGCAGATCCGGTGGAATCGCACCACAGTTGATGGCAATGAACGGACCGTCGCGGCGCGGCGAGCGCTGGTGGATGGCACGTGACACGACTTCCTTGCCGGTACCGGATTCGCCCAGCACCAATACGGTGGTATCGAAATTGGAGACCTGCTCGATCAGCTGGCGCAGCTCGGTGACCGCTGGGCTGTGCCCGGTGGGGCCGCTGTCACCGGCGTTGTCGGCCTGGTGTTCGGCATCCAGTCGCTTGAGGCTGGCACGGCGCAGCAGCGCTTCCATCTGCGCATGGCGCATCGGCTGCTCCAAGGGCCAGACGTTGGCTTCGTGCAGGCCATAGTGGCGGGAGAACGCCAACGGATCGCCTTCGGCCAGCAGGATCGGCGGTGGCAGCGATGTGCCGGCCAGCCAGGTGAAGAAGCCGGCGGCGCGGTCGGCATCTTCAAGCGTGCCAACCACCACGGCCATCCAGTCATTGCTGCGGTGCCGGCTGACGTCGATGTCCTGTGCCTCGCTGACCCAGCGCGGGTTGAAGTCCATGAACTCCAGCAGGGCCAAGGTGCGCTCGGCGCGCATGCCGTCGGCATCGATCACCAGGATGCGGGACTCACTCATCTTCTTGTACCTTCAGCCCTTCCAGGATCGGCATGACTTCCTGGATGTAGGACAGTTTGCTGACAAAGTTATCGGCACCGGCGCGCAGTGCATGTTCACGGTGTTCGGCGTCGTCGAAGTGACTGGCGATCACGATGTAGGGCGGCTGGTCCTGGGTCTTGATCAGTCGCGTGGCCTGCAGGCCGCCCATTTCCGGCATCGCCAGATCCATCAGCACCACTTGTGGGCGCAGTGTCTCGGAACGTTCAATGGCTTCCAGGCCGTTGGCGGCGCTGCCTACCACTTCCAGCCAGTCGATCTTGCGGAAGTGACGCATGGCGGCGTTGATGAAGCCTTCGTGGTCGTCGACCAGCACTACGGTGAGCTTGTTCATGGGGATCCTTGGTCTCAGCCCACACGGGCCAGCTGGGGCTTGCTGCTCTGCCGGCGACGTTCGCGGGCGGGGGCGATATCAAGCTGTTCGCGGTATTTTGCGACGGTCCGGCGTGCGATGTTCACTCCTTGTCGCGACAACAGGCCGGCAATGGCCTCGTCGGCAAGCGGGCGGGCGGCCGGTTCGGCGTCGATCAGGCGCTTGACCATGGCCTTGACCGCCTGGCCGGAGACGCTGGCGCCTTCCAGGCGCACCGCGAAGAAATGCTTCAGTTCAAACGTGCCGCGCGGTGTCTGCAGGTACTTGCCCGAGGTGATACGCGAAACGGTGGATTCGTGCATGCCGATCAGGTCGGCCACTTCCTTCAGGGTCAGTGGCGCCATCGACTCGTCGCCGTTGACCAGGAACGCGGCCTGGCGCTCGATGATGACCCGTGCGGTGCGCAGCAGGGTGTCATAGCGCATCGACAGGCCGCGGGTCAGCCAGCGTGCTTCCTGCAGCATTTCGCGCAGCGGCTGGGCTGCCTCGCCATTGCTGTCGGCGACCACGCGTTCGTAGCTGCTGTTGATCGCCAACCGCGGCGTGGTTGCAGGGTTCAACGCGACGCGCCATTGGCCATCGGCGTGCCAGGCGACCACATCCGGGATCACCGCCAGCTCCTGCTGCGGCAGCAGGCAGTCGCCGGGACGGGGCTGCAGCGACAACACCAGGCGGAACGCTTCATGGACGTCGGCAACATCGACATCCAGGGCGCGGGCCAGGGCAGGGTAGTCGTGACTTGCCAGCAGCTGCATATCGGCGTCGAGCAGGCGCTGCGCCAGATGGCGGGCCGCAACCCGGCCGGGCAGGGCGGAGAGCTGGGCCTGCAGGCATTCGCGCAGGTCCACCGCTGCCATGCCGGCCGGTTCGCCCTGCAGCAAGCGCTGGCGCAGGCGTTCAACATCGGTGCTGGTACGGTCCAGGCGGGCACTGGCCAGCTGCGTCAACTGGGCCAGTGGTGCCTGCAGGTAGCCGGCTTCATCGCAATGCTCCAGCCAGAAGCTGACAACGGCCAGATCGGCATCGTTCAACTCGTAGGCGAGGGCATTGAGGATACGCAGCTGCGGATCGCTGGACTCGCCGGCGGCAACGCGGGCCATGCGGTCTTCGTCATCGGCATTCCAGCTGGCGCCCGGCACATCCCAAAGCGTACTTTCGGGGAGTTCGTCAAACGCCGCGATCTCGGTCTGCGCAGCGTCGGTGTCGGTCGCTACCGGCGCGTCTTCCGCCTGCTCCTGCAGCTCCAGCAGTGGGTTGCTCTCCAGGGCCTGGCGGACTTCTTGTTCCAACTGCATGCCGTTGAGCTGCAGCAGTCGAATCGATTGCAGCAGTGCGGGCGTGAGATGGAGTTGCTGGCCCAGCTGGGCAGACAGTGCGGCTTTCATGCGTTTCCCCGGTGCGCCCCGGTCGATGGGCGCGTTGTGGAACGCATCTTGCGTGCTTCATGTCGGGGCGGTAATAGGTGCTGACCCTATAGCTGTCGATGGCCGCCCTACGTGCTGTAGGTGATACCCCTACATTGTGCCGATTTATTGACGCGCCTTTTGCACGAGAATTATGTAAGCCATTGATTTTAATTGAATCCGTGCGCGAGGCGACGGATTTCCGATTTCGTGACGCAGTCAGGCTTTTAGCGAGGCTGTGGCGTCAGGCAAGGTCATTTTCGTGGCGCAATGCGAGCAGGAGCAGGTCGTTGGCGCGCCGACAGCCCAGCGATTCCATCATTCGTGCCCGATGGGTTTCCACCGTCTTGATGCTGATGCCAAGATCGGCCGCGATTTCCTTGGTGGTCTGGCCGGTGCCAAGACGGCGCAGGATCTGCTTCTGCCGTGGCGACAAGCTGCCGATGCCGGTCGCGCGCTCCTTGCCCATCAAGGGCGCAAGCATCTTCGCCGAAATCTGCGGGCTCAGGAAAACCTGGCCGGCGTGGGCCGCGCGCAGCGCCAGTTCCAGTTCAGCCGGCGCAGCATCCTTGACCAGAAAGCCAACCGCACCACGGTCCAGCGCATCGCGCACATGTGCCGCATCGTCGTGCATGGACATCATCACCGCGCGCGCGTGCGGCAGCCGCTGGCGGATATCGCTCAGCGCTTCGAGACCCGAACGACCGGGCAGGGACAGGTCCAGCAGGATCAGGTCCGGAACGTGGAACAATGCCATTTCCAGCGCCTGCTCGGCATTGCTGGCCTCGGCCACCACCTGGATCCCGTCAAATGTCTGCAGCAGGCGGGTGAGCCCGGCACGGACCAGGGTGTGGTCGTCGACGATAAGAAGGCGCACAGGACCCCGGGTCATATCAGAAGGCTGCACCTTAGCGGAGCGGCGACCCAGGCGCCAGAGCACAAAGTCGCAACGAGGTCATCGGTTGCGGCGACTATCTGCAATCTGCTTGCGATGCAGGCGGAACAGGTGACGTTCAACCGCTGCCAGCAACGCATCATTCTGCGTATGCAGGCGCAGCCACAACTGCACACCTTGCGCCGTCTGTGCCTCGGCCACGACAAGAACCGGCAGTTCGATGGTGTCGGGCAGCCATTCAGCAGGCTGCAGGCTGACCACGCCCTCGGTACCCGGGGCGAAGCCGCCCAGTTGGTCACGCTGCAGCCGCAGGCCCAGGCGTGACCAGCGCAGCTGGCTGGCGGTCACGGACGGCAGTTCGCGTTGCAGCAGGCGCCCCAACAGAACCAGGGTCAGGTCCAGGCGTGCCTCCAGCCGCTGCAGTTGCTGGCTGTTGTCGCCACGCTCGTCGCTGTCATCCAGATTTCGCGCATCTTCCACCAGCGCGACGCTGCGCAGGAGCATCTCGGCGCTGCCCGGGCGGGTGATCCGGGCATTGGCTTCAAACATCACTGGCAGCGACAGCTCACAACTGAGCGTGTCGTCGAACAGCTCGGTTTCTGCAGGATGAGTGATGCCGGGGGTGTTCATGCCAGCGTTCCGGCCTGGAGATACGCGCTGGCGGCACGCGTGGATTGACGTTCGGCGCGCAGGTGCAGGGCAGCCTCGTCACGCAGCTCGCGCATCCTGTCAGCCACTGCATGCTGTTGTGCCAGCAGCGCCTGCAGCGCATCGGCACTGCCGGCTGCACCGTTGTCCTGGATGTAACTGCGCAGGCGCTGATCGTGGGTGGCGACGATCTGTTCGGCGGCAGCATGATCCTCGGCGTTGATGGCATTCTTCAGTGCGTCCAGATCCGCATGCAGGGCCTGAAGCATCTGGCTGGCGGTATCGGTCATCAGCGCGCTCCCGTGGCCGCCGGCATGGCGCGTTGTTCGGACGGGATCGCGTTCCAGGCGGATTCGATCTCACTCATGAGTGCCAAGGACTCCTGCAGGGCGTTGGCGTCATTGTTCAGATTGCCTTCGGTCAAGCGGTGCAATACGTACTCGTACAGTGCCGACAGATTGCTGGCGACATCGCCACCGGCCTCATGGTCCAGGGAGCCGTTGAGGTGACCAATGATGGCACAGGCTTCGCCGATGGCCTTGCCCTTCAAGGCCTGGTCACCGCTGGCCAGGCAGGCCTCCGCGCGGCGGATGCGCTCACCGGCGCCCTCGAGCAGCAGGGCGACCAGGCGATGGGGGTCCGCATCGACGACACGGCTGGAAACGCCGACCTTGCGGTATTGCTCGGCATAGTGGCGGTTGGCACCGTACATGTGGATGGGACTCCTTGTTGTCGGTCGCCATGTGCGTTGGGCATGGCGGCCGGGGTGGGTGATTGTCGCGGTATCGCGATTACTTGGACTTGGCTGCCAGCTGCTGCGCAAGGTAGTTGCTGGTGCTCTGCATCTGCGCAACCAGCGTGTCCATTGCAGTGAACTGCTTGGTGTAACGCTCAGCTACCTTCTCCATGCGCGCATCGAGCGCATCCAGGTCCGATTCAAGCTTCTTGATCTGCTTGTTCAGCGAGTCGGTACGCAGGGTAAGGGTGCCCTGGCTGTCCAGATTGCTCTTGAGCATGCTGGTCACGCCGCTGGACAGGCTGCCCTTGCTGCCCAGCAGGGCCTGCGCGGCGCCCGGATTCTCCGCCACGGTCTTGTCGAAGGTGGTGCTGCTGAAGCTGAGCGTGCCGTCCTTGTTGATCGCCACCCCAAGCGCTTTCAGATCAACGACATTTGCGCTGAGTTGGCTGCGCATCTGCTGCTGCAGGCCGCGGATCATGGAATCGCCGGTCAGCGTGGACGCCTTGTTGTTGGTGGCGTCGTAACTGGTCGAGCTTTTCAGCAGGCTGGTGGTCGCGTTGTAGGCGCTGATGAACGCCTGCAGGTTGATCTTCAGCGGCGAGTTGTCCTGCGCCACAGTCAGCGTGCGGGTGGTGCCGACCTCAGCCTTGCTCAGGTTGAGGGTGACGCCGGGAATGATGTCGGTAATGGAATTGCTGCTGGATTCACGCTCGAAGCCATCCACGCGGACCTTGGCATTGGTGGCGGCGGTGGTCTGGGCCATGCCACCGGCACTGCCATCCCAGGTCAACGCCGACAGACCGCCATTGCCGCCGCTGGCGCTGACCTTCAGCGCACCCTCGGTGCCGGCATTGACCGCATTCATCACCAGATGCTGGCCATCGCTTGCGGTAATGATGGTGGCGTTGACGCCCTTGCCGTTTGCGGCCGAGTTGATGGCGGCGGCAATCTCGGTCAGCGTCGCCCCCTCGGCAATATCCACGTCGAGGGTCTGGTCGTCCCACGCAAACGTCAGCTTTCCGTCGCCCACCGGCGCATCGGCAGCAAACGCGCCGGAGCTCAGCTTCTGGGTGGTTGCCAGGCTGAGCACTTCGACATTGTAGGTGCCCGCTGTTGCCAGGGTCTTGCCGGTGCTTGGATCGGTGATGATGTTGGTACTGAAGCCTGCACCTTCCGGCACCGTGGCCTTGAAGGCGCGGATATCAGCACTCTTGACCATGGCCTCCAGCGAGGACTGCAAGCCGCTCAACGAGCTCTTGATGTTGCCCAACGCCGACAGCTTGGCGGTGGCCGCCGTACCCTGGGAGTTGATGCGGTTGTCGGCAGGTTTGCGCTCGGCAGCCACCAGCTTGGCGACGATGGTGGGGATGTCGAGGCCGGAGCCAACAGCAGCGAGAGAGGAGGTGGCCATGTGTTTCCTTGGTCTAGGCTGTGGGACGCCTGCGCAGCTATCCCTTGTATCGGCACGCCTGCCCAACAACTTTAGGCAGTCGGCGACGGTTGCCGTGCTGACCATGCAAACGTTGTGCCGAAACTGCCCGGTCGCGGCCGGCAATTACAGCAAACGCAGAACCCCCGCCTGAGAGCGGGGGTTCTGGAAACGTCACCTCTGGAGCCGGCCCACCGGCCCTGCAGGTTGCTTAGCCCAGCAGGCTCAGCACGTTCTGGGTGGAGCTGTTGGCCTGCGACAGCATGGCGGTACCGGCCTGCTGCAGGATCTGGTTGCGGGTCAGCTCGGCGGTTTCCTTGGCGTAGTCGGCATCACGGATGCGGCTGCGCGAGGCGGACAGGTTTTCCGAGGTGGTCGACAGGTTGGAGATGGTGGAGCTGAATCGGTTCTGGATCGCACCCATGTCGGCACGCGAGCTGTTGACCGCGGTCAGTGCCTTGTCGACGATTTCCAGGGCCTTCTGCGAACCGGCGAAGCTCGAGATATCCAGCTTGCTGGCGTTCTTGGCGTCATTGACGTTGGCTGCGGTTTGGGCAGTGAACGCCGTGCCAGCAGCCAGGCCGCCACCGCTGATGGTGCCCAGGCTCATGGCCGAGGTGAACTGGTTGCCCTTGACCGACTGCAGCGTGATCGCACCGTTGGTGTCGTCGATCTTGGCGTAAACACCGGTCTGGTCCATCTTGTCGTTGATGGCCGAGGCGATCTTCTTGTTGATCGACAGGGTCGAATCACCGGATTCGTACTTGACGGTGTCAATGTTGACGGTCTTGGCAGAGGCGCCTGCGCCGGTGCCGGTCACCGAGATGGTGATACCGCTGACATTGCCGGCAGCGGTCGCGGCGGCGCCGGAAGCAACAACGTTGACGGCCGTGGTGTCGACAGCAAAGTTCATCGTGCCCAGGCTGGTGGTCTTGGCATCGACGATGCTGTTGATGCCGATGGTCTGGCCCGAATCGGCGCCAACCTGGAACAGGGCGCCGGAGAAGCTGCCGTCCAGCAGCTTGGTGCCGTTGAAGTTGGTCTGGTTGGAAACGCGGTCGATTTCCTTCAGCAGCTGGTTGACTTCCGAGTTCAGCGCTTCACGGTCGGTCGGGGAGTTGGTGGCGTTGGACGACTGCACAGCCAGCTCGCGGATACGCTGCAGGTTGTTGCCGATTTCGACCATCGCGCCTTCGGCGGTCTGGGCCAGCGAGATACCGTCGTTGGCGTTGCGGGTGGCAACGTCCAGGCCGCGGATCTGGGTGGTGAAGCGCTCGGAAATGGCCAGACCTGCGGCATCGTCCTTGGCGCTGTTGATGCGCAGGCCCGAAGACAGGCGCTGGATCGAGGTGGCCAGGCTGCTGCCGCTCGTGTTCAGGTTGCGCTGAGCATTGAGCGACATGATGTTGGTGTTGATGACTTGTGCCATGATTTCGGATTCCTTTTTGTCGTTTGATCCGGCAGCTCAACCTGACCGGTACTGGGTGCAGTGGGAAGTGCCGTAGGGGCCGCAGTACCGCTGCTGATATCAATAACGGCAGCACCCTCCTGCGCTTTAGGGCTTCCGTAAGATCTGATTGACAAATATCGCTCTCCAACGCTGGAGGCAGTCAGAACCCGTTTATGGGAACGGCGGGAGTAGCGGAGCAGGTGGTATCGAAGGCCGGCGGGATTTGCGAGCCGATGATGTTCGGGAATCGTGGCTTACGCCGCTCCCGCAAAAATCAGGAATAAAAAACCCCGGCAAGCCGGGGTTTTTGTTTGACCACGTGGCGCTGGCTTACTTCAGCAGGCTGAGCACGTTCTGCGGCACCTGGTTGGCCTGGGCCAGCATGGCCGTACCGGCCTGCTGCAGGATCTGGGTACGGGTCATCTCGGCGGTTTCCTTGGCGTAGTCCGCATCACGGATACGGCTGCGGGAAGCCGACAGGTTTTCCGAGGTGGTGGCCAGGTTGGCGATGGTGGAGGTGAAGCGGTTCTGGATGGCACCCATCTCCGCACGCGAGCTGCTGACGGCCGTCAGTGCCTTGTCGACGATTTCAATGGCCCGCTGCGAACCAGCGAAATCGGAGATGTCCAGGTCTTCCATGTGGCGGGTGCCGCCGCCGTTGGCTGCCACGCCTGCCGCGGCCGTGGTCGCGCCCAGATCCGCTGCCAGCGAGACGGTGATGCCGGTGCCGCCCGTCAGGGTGCCGTTGGTGACGCCGCCGAAGTCCTGGCCAGCCTTCACCGAGGTGAGCTTCAGTTCACCGGCTTCGATGGTGGCGTACACGCCGGTCTGGTCCAGCTTGTTGTTGAATGCCTGGGCAACCTTCTTCTGCACGGCGGCAGCGTCGTCGCCGACTTCGATCTTGATGTCATCCAGCTTGATCTGGCTTGCGGCGGCGGCACCGGCCGGGGTGACACTGACGGTGATGCCGCTGATCGAGCCGGAGGCGGTCGCCGCGGTGCCGCCAATGCCGGAGCCGCTCACGTTGTCGGCGAAGCCTGCCTTGCCCAGGGTGTCGATGTTGGCATCGACGATGGCATTGATGCCGATGGTCTGGCCCGAGTTGGCACCGACCTGGAACAGGGCGCCGGTGAAGCTGCCGTCCAGCAGCTTGGTGCCGTTGAAGCCGGTCTGGTTGGCGACGCGGTCGATCTCCGACAGCAGCTGGTCGACTTCGGCGTTCAGCGCTTCACGGTCGCTGGGCGAGTTGGTGGCGTTGGACGATTGCACGGCCAGTTCGCGGATGCGCTGCAGGTTGTTGCCGATCTCGACCATTGCGCCTTCGGCGGTCTGGGCCAGCGAGATGCCGTCGTTGGCGTTGCGGACGGCGACGTCCAGGCCACGGATCTGGGTGCTGAAACGCTCGGAAATGGCCAGGCCGGCGGCATCGTCCTTGGCGCTGTTGATGCGCAGGCCCGAAGACAGGCGCTGGATGGATGTCGCCAGGCTGCTGCCGCTGGTGTTCAAGTTGCGCTGAGCGTTCAGCGACATGATGTTGGTGTTGATGACTTGTGCCATGGGACTTCTCCGTTGTGTTCGGTGACGTACTGCGTGTGAGGAGGCGGAAGCGGTGCGGGTTGCGGAATCAGCGGATCATGTTGAACAACGACATGGACTGCATCTGGGTGAAGATGGTCTGTGCCGCCTGCAAAGCCGCGCCTTCGAGCTGGTACTGCCCGATGGCTTCGGCGTAGTTGAGGTCGCGTAACTGCGACAGTGAGCTTTCCAGGGTGATGCTGCTGGCCTCGCGCAGCGAGGCCGCATCATCGATGGATTTCAGTTGTGCACCACCGGCTGCACGCGCGTCGATCAGGCTGCCCGATGCGCGTGCAACATCACGCATGCTGGCCTGCAGGGCGTTCTGTTGCGCGGTGCGACCGGCTTCGGTGGAGGTGTCCATCTGCAGCGTCTGTACCAGTTGGTCGATGGTGCTGAAGACATCGCGGGTGCCGGCCTGCCCGGCGCTGAACGCGTCACCGGCGGCGGGGGTGCCCTCAATGCGCACCCGCAGCCCCTGGAAGACGATGTCCTCGCCGGTCTTGTAGGTGCCGGTGCCGACCACGGTGTTGCTGGCATCCACTACTTCATAGGTGTCTGCGGCGGTGAAGCGCAACGTGTAGCTGTCCCCGTTCCAGCTGCCGGAACCATCGCGGCTGATGTCGGTCAGGACTGCCTTGCCGGTATTGCCGGCGACCGCCGCCGCATCGACCGTGCCATCACCGGTGCGGATGCGCAGGAACACCTCGCTGCCAGGCAGGGCGTCCTTGACGAACATGCCTGGCGCAACCTCGACCTGGCGCTGGATCTGATCGCCGTTATAGGTGACCGTGCCATTGGCCAGGGTGAACGGGGCGGCACCGTCGGCAGCGCCGCCAAACAGATAGCGACCGTTGCCGTCGGTGGTATTGGCCAAGGCCAGCATCTGGTCCTTGATCGATTGCAGTTCGGCCGAAACCGTCTTGCGGTCCTCCGCCGACAGCGCGGCATTGTTGGCCTGCACGGTCAATTCAGATACCCGTGCCAGCAGCTCGTTGGCCTGGGCCAAGGTATTTTCCTGCAGGCCCAGCCGGTTCTGTGCGCCGTTGGCGTTCTTGCCGAGCTGTTCGAGCTCGGCAAGCACGCGATCCAGGCCCACGGCCGTACCGGAAGCAACGGGATCATCCTTGGCGGTGACGATCTTCTTGCCGGTGGCCAGCTGCTGCTCAAGATGATTCATCTTGCTCTGCTTGGACAGCATCAGCGCGACCGATTGGTCGTACATCATGTTGCTGGAAATACGGTTACTCATCAGCCCACCGCCTTCAAAATCGTCTGGAACATGGTGTCGGCGGTGGATATCAGCTGCGATGCGGCCTGATAGGCCTGCTGCAGCCGGAGCATGTCCGCCGCTTCCTCATCAAGGTTCACGCCCGAGATCGAGTCGCGTGAGGCCTTTGCGTTGTCGTTGATCACCTGCTGTGCTTGCAGCGAGTAGTCGGCGGCACGGGCTGCGGAGCCGATCTGCGTGGTCAGCCCACCCAGCGCGCCGTTCAAGGTGACGGTGCCACCGTTGAACGCCTTGGCTTCTTCGACATTGGCGAGCCGCGAGGCGTTGCCGTTGTCACTGGAGCCGGCAGCGGTCTTGCCGATATCGAAGCGGTCGCCGGCGGCCGGCTTGCCATCGAGCACGACACTCCAGCCGTTGGCGCTGATGGTCTGGCCGGGCGTATAGGCAAACGGGCCGGCGCCATCGATGGTGTAGTTGTTGGCGTCGATGAACTCGATCGCCGCCGGATTGAGCAGGGCAGGGTTGCCTGCATCCAGGACATCCAATTTGCCAAGCACGCCGGTACCGGTGTTGGCGAGCACGGCGGTGCCCTTGACCGGGTTGGCAGCGGCAATGCGCGAAGGATCGGTGATCGCCACCGACAGGTCATTGGTGGCACCTGCGGTGGGTTGCAGCAGGAAGCGGTCATTGGTCGCGGGTGTGCCGCCCACGACGAACTGAACGCCATTGACCACGAACGGGTCGGCGGCGGTGCCGGTACCGGTCATGGGCACGGATACGCCGGTATCGGCGCGGCTGGCCTGCCAGTTGGTACCGTCGAACTTCAGCAGCAGGTTCTGTCCGTCCAGCGCCGCCAGGTCACCATAACTTGCAGTGAGGGTGGCGCCGCCGGTATTGCCGCTGTGCGCGGAAATCTTCGGAGCTCCGAGATTGAAGAAGTTGCCCCCCATGTCGCCATACAGATCCATGCCTTCGGCATGGGCCTGGTTGAAGGACTGCGCCATGCCGACCGCGATGCGGCCGAGTTCGGCTTGTGCCGGGGTCAGCACGGTCTCACGGAACTCCAGCAGGCCCCCGATCTGGCCGCCAAGCGCCTTGCTGTCCAGGCTGACGGTCATGCCCTGGGTCTTGATGGCGAGGCGCAGACGTTCGGGCTGATACGGGTCGGCGGCGGTGGTGATCTGAGAGGCTGTGGTGCCGACGACCAAGGCCTGGCCGCCCGCCGAATAGACGTTCATCACCCCGCCGTCCTGGATCACCGCGGTACCGCCGGTGTAGGCAACCAGCTTGGAGATCAGCTGGTCACGGCGATCCAGCAGGTCCGGCGCGGCCGCAGCGGCGTTGCTGCCGATGGCGCCATTGATCTGCGCGATCTCCGACGCGAGCCGGTTTACTTCGGTGGCGGCGGAGATCAAGCCATTGTTGACCTCGCTGTTCAAGCCATCGAGGTTGGCATTGAGTTGCTTGAAGCGGTTTACCAGGGTGCTGGCGTTATCGAGCACGTCGCGGCGGTCCGCGGTACCGGACGCATTGGACGCAAGCCCATTGACCGCGTCGAAGAAGTTGGACCACACGCCGGTGACGTTGGTGGCGGCGTCCGAGAACAGGGCATCTACACGGTCGGCCATGCCGGACAGCTGCTGCAGCCGTGCCAGCTCGCCGTTGCTGTCGAGCAGCCGTGAGATGGCCAACTGGTCGGCAACGCGGCGGATGTCGGTGATCTTGGTGCCGTTGCCAACATCGCCGTAACCCACGTCGCTGGGTTCACGCGTGGCGAAGTCCACCTTCTGCCGGCTATAACCGTCAGTCTTGATGTTGGCGACGTTGTGGCTGACAGTCGCCAGCGCCCGTTGGAAGGCGATCAGCGCGCTGGTGCCGGTGGAAAGAACATTAGACATGGACGGCTATCTCAACGTCGGGTGATGCCGGTGGTACCGGCGTTGCTGGCAAAGGTCTGGCTCAGACCGGCGCTGGCGCTGCCGATGGCGGCGACAGCGCGTTGAATGGTCGGGCCGGCGGCGATAGCGGCGATCTTGGCCGCATACGAGGGATCGGTGGCATAACCGGCACGCTGCAGGCCTTGGGCGAAACTGCGCACATCGCTGCCGGCGCTGAGCGCGGCCTGGTAGCGAGGGCTGGTCTTCAACATGCGCACGTAGTCGCCAAAGCTCTCCGCCATCGACCCGTAGGCACGGAAGCTGGCGACCTCGTTGCGACGCTGGCCATTGACGTACTCGTGGGTGCCGGTGGTGGCGCGCTCGCCACTCCAGCCATTGGCCTTGATGCCGAACAGGTTGTGGCTGCTGTCACCGTTGTCGCGCTTGATGTGACGCTTGCCCCAGCCGGTCTCCAGCGCCGCCTGGGCGACCAATGCACGCGGATCCACGCCCAGTTCGCGCGCGGCGCGCTCGGCGTGGGGCCAGATGCTTGCGACGAAACCTTCCGGCGTGTGCTTGCCCAGCTTGTCGGCAGCGACATTGGCACTGGCGGTGTTGATCGCATCGCCGCGTTCCGCCGCCGACACCTTGCTCCAACGGTCATTGGCCATTGCCCAATCCGCGGACGGTTCGACGGATGCGGCATCCTGATAGGGGTTGGCGCTGTTCAAGGAGGCGTGGAAGCTGCTGCTGTCGCGCCCGGCGATCAGATCCAGTGCCTGCGTCTGTGGCGCCATATAGGTGGACTGATCACGCAGATCCAGCGATGACAACGGATCCTCGCCAAGCGGCAGGCCGCTGGCAGCAGGAGTGGCCAACTGGTAGGCGCGCACGGCCGCCGCTGGTTTGATGCTGGGATCAACCGTTGGCGCTGTCGTACCCTCGGTGCCTCCCAGTTGCCGCGCGATCATTGCCGACAAACCCAGTCCGCGGCCACGCGTCATCGCTTCGGCAATGCGCTGGTCGTACATTTCGCGGAACATCTGGTTCTCGCCGGGAAACAGCGAGTCGCCAAAGCTGGCATCGCGCATGCTCTTGACCAGCATCTGCGCGAACTGGCCTTCCAGCTGGCGTGCAACCTTGTCGATCTTCGCCGGGTCATTGGCGATGACGGGATTGAGTTCCAGCGCGGGCGCGGCGATACGCATGTCAGATCACCTCGAGGTCGGCGGTCAATGCGCCGGCCTGCTTGAGGGCCTCGAGGATGGCGATCAGATCACCAGGCGCGGCGCCAACTTCGTTCACCGCGCGCACGATCTCATCCAGGGTGGCACCGCCGTCGAAGCGGAACATGCGGCTGCCTTCATTGCTGGCCGTGATGGTGGACTGTGGGGTAGCGACGGTCTGTCCGCCGCCGAAGGCATTGGGTTGGCTGACCTGGGTCGATTCGCTGACGGTCACCGTCAAGGAACCGTGCGAGATCGCCGCCGGGCTGACCCGCACCTGCGCGCCGATGACGACGGTGCCGGTACGCGAGTTGACCACGATGCGCGCCGGTGCCGTGCCTGGCGACAACTCGACGTTCTCGATGCGTGCCAGCATGCCGATGCGTGCGCCCGGATCGGTGGGTGTCTGCACCGATACGGTACCGCCATCAACGGCACGTGCTGCGCCTTCGCCAAACGCGGCATTGAGTGCATTGACCATCCGCGAGACCGTGGTGAAGTCGTTCTGATGCAGGTTCAAGGTGATGTCGCCACCACCGGAGAAAACGTCGGGAAGGGCGCGCTCCACCGTGGCGCCATTGGGAATGCGGCCGGCACTGGGGATGTTCACCGAGACGCGTGAGCCGTCCTTGCCTTGGGCGCCGAAGCCGCCAACGATCAGATTGCCCTGGGCGATGGCATAGACCTGGCCATCGGCACCTTTCAGCGGCGCCATCAGCAAGGAGCCACCGCGCAAGGAGACGGCGTTGCCGATCGAGGATACGGTGATGTCGATGGTCTGGCCCGGCTTGGCGAACGGCGGCAGCTCGGCGTGGATCGCCACTGCCGCAACGTTCTTCAACTGCGGATTGACGTTGGCCGGAACATTGACGCCCAACTCGCCCAGCAGGTTCTTCAGGCTCTGCACGGTGAACGGGGCTTGGCTGGTACGGTCACCGCTGCCATCCAGACCGACAACCAGGCCATAACCCACCAGCGCGTTGCCGCGGACACCACCCACCTGCGCCAGGTCCTTGATGCGCTCGGCTTGAGCGGGCAGGGCGGCAGCAAGCAGCAGTGCTGCCAGCACAACAGGACGCATGAAAGAGAAAGTCTTCATCACGGTGCTCAGAACAGCGCGAATGCTGAATTGAAGAAGCGGCCCAGCCAGCCCATCGCGTTGGACTGCGCCACCGCGCCACGACCGCCATAGGCGATACGCGCATCGGCGACCTTGCTGGAGGCGATGGTGTTGTCCGGCGCGATATCCGCTGCGCGCACCACACCCTGGATCTGTACCAGCTCATCGCCCTGGTTCAGGCGCAGATTCTTCTGTCCCTGCACCACCAGGTTGCCATTGGGCAGGCGCTGGATGACGGTGACCGTGACGCTGCCCTGCAGGCGGTTGCTCTGCGCGCTGTTGCCCTTGCCGCCGAAATCACGGTCAGCCGATGCGGAGGCGCCAAGAATGTCTTTCCCGCCCAGGGTGACCGGTGCGCCAAACAGGGTTGGCGTTCCGACATCAACGCTGGATTTCTTGCTGATCGCAGTACTGGCGGTGGTGGTGGCCATGGTGTTCTCGACCAGGGTGATGGTCAGCAGGTCACCGACGTCGCGTGCGCGCCTGTCGCCATACAGGTTCAAGCCCGGGCCGGCGGCGTAGATCGCACCAGCGGTTGGCGCGGCGGCCTGCACGACGATGGGCTGGATTGGCGCCATCGGTGCATAGGGGCGCACGTCGCCGGCCAGCGTGCAGCCGCCGATGAGGGCAGCGCACAAGGCGATGGAAAGTTGGCGCAGGAGTAGGGTGCTGCTCATGACGGTATCCCTTGGCGACCAATCAGACGTTGTTGTTGAGGTAGCCGAGCATCGAGTCGGTGGTGGAGATGGCCTTGGCGTTCATTTCGTAGGCGCGCTGTGTTTCGATCATCGACACCAGCTCTTCGACCACGTTGACGTTGCTGCCTTCCAATGCGCCCTGCACGACCGTGCCCAGACCGTTGAGGCCGGGCGTGCCGTTCTGTGCGGGACCCGAAGCGGTGGTTTCCAGGTACAGGTTCTCGCCCTTGGCCTGCAGGCCGGCCGGGTTGATGAAATCGGTGAGCGTCAACGAACCGATTTCCACCGAGGCGGCTTCACCGGCCATCTTCACGCTGATGGTACCGTCGGTGCCGATGGTCAACGATTGCGCACCTTCCGGAATCTGGATGCCGGGCTGCACCGGGTAGCCGCTGTTGGTTACCAGTTCACCCTGGGCGTTGATCTGGAAGCTGCCGTCGCGGGTATAGGCCGAGGTGCCATCGGGCATCATCACTTCGAAGAAGCCACGGCCATTGGCCATCACGTCCAACGCGCGACCGGTCTGCTGCTGACTACCTTGTTCGAATTGTTTCGAGGTGGCGACAACGCGTACGCCGGTACCCAGCTGCAGGCCGGTAGGAAGCTGCGTCTGTGCCGAGGAGGAGCCGCCGGGCTGACGGACCTGTTGGTACAACAGGTCCTCGAAGCTGGCGCGATCACGTTTGAATCCGGTGGTATTGGTGTTGGCCAGGTTGTTGGAGACAACCGACATGCGTGTCTGTTGCGCATCCAAACCGGTCTTGGCGACCCACAATGCCTGATTCATGGTGCGATTCCTTGGTGACTGTTACCGGCCGATTGGCCCTTGCCTGTGTCAATGCATGGGCTGTGCCAAAAAGCGACGACGGAATGTCGGCGCGGTGCGGTTGGTGGCGGCGATGTAGCCGCGACTGCAATTGCGAAAAGGGGCGTGCGCCGGGACCCGCTCTGCGGACACCGACAGGAAGATGCAAGGGTTGGATCCTGCGTCGGGGAGGGGGCGGGCAACTCACCGCCGCACGTCGATGCAGGCGAGGGCGCGTACCTTGCGTACGCGCGGGTGCCTGCTATCAGCCGTTCAGACGCAACAGGCTGTTGGCACTGCGGGCGTTCTCATCGCCGTGCTTGATGACCTTCACCTGCATCTCGAACTGCCGCTGCAATTGGATCATCTGCACCAGCGCACCGGCAGCATCCACATTGCTCGATTCCAGCATGCCGCTATCCAGTGCCTTGCCCTGGCGCTGCACGAAGGGTTGCTGGGGGTCGGTATTGCGCATCAAGCCATCGAGGCGTCGTTCCAGGCGTTCGTTGGGTGCATCGACGACGCGCAACCTGCCAATCATCGCCATCGTCTGCGGGCCTTCGCCCAGCGGAATGATGGACAAGGTGCCGTCGTGGCCGATCTCCATGGCCTGATGGGGTGGCACGGCAATCGGATTGCCGTTGTCATCGAGAACCGCGTTGCCTTCGGCCGTCACCAACTGTCCGTTCGGGGTCAATGACAGGGCACCGCTGCGGGTATAGGCCTCAGTGCCGTCGCTGGATTGCACCGCCAGCCAGCTGCCTGGCTGCAAGGACAGATCCAGTGAATTGCCAGTGATCTGTTGCGCGCCAACGCGACGGTTGAAACCGGCATCCACGTGCACGGCATCCACCCGCGACGGAAACCCGGGCCCCTGGATGCGGAATGCCTCGGTATTGGCCAGTGCTTCCTTGAAGCCCGGTGTATCCGAGTTGGCCAGGTTGTGCGACACGGTGGCCTGTGCCTGCAGCGAGGCGCGGGCACCGGTCATGGCAACGTAGAGGGCTTTGTCCATAAGGCGGGGATTCGGCAGTTGGGATCGGGGAGAGGAACGCGGGAGCGAAAGCAGCGGCGGTGCGGGAACGGGTGACGTGCAGCGCCTCTGCCGCTCGCATCAAACAGCAGGACAATTGAAGTGCGACAACGGAATCGGGTCAGGCGTCGACCAGGTGCTGGTGCATGTCCTTTCCCGATTCCCCAGTACCGGTGTCAGCGGATATTGATGATGGTCTGGGTGATCTGGTCCTGGGTGGACACCATCTGCGCATTGGCCTGGAAGTTGCGCTGGGCGACGATCATGTTGACCAGCTGCTCGGTGAGATCCACCGTCGAGGCTTCCAGCGACCCGGCCTGGATCTGGCCCAGGTCGGAGGTGTCAGGTGCGCCGGTACGCGGGTTGCCCGAGGCGAAGGTCTCCACCCACAGGTTGTTGCCCTGGTTCTGCAGACCCTGCGGATTGTTGAAGGTGGTCAGCGCGACCTGGCCCAGGGCCTTGTCGTCACCGTTGGAATAACGTGCATACACCACGCCTTCCTCAGAGATGCTGATCTCATTGAGCTTGCCTGCCGCGTAACCGTCCTGGCGCGTGTCGCGCATGGCGAACTTTTCGCCGTACTGGGTGGCGCCGGAAACGTTCAGGGTCAGGTTGACCACGCCTGCGCCGGTGGCAGGCGTAAACGGCGCCAGGGTGATGTCGCCATTGGCAGGGTTGGTCAGGGCACCGGCATTGGAGAACTGCAGCAGCGATGGTGCACCGGCGGGCTGGCCGTCGATATAGTTGTGCACCTGCCACTCGTTGGCATTGCCCGTCTTCACGAAGTACGAGGTCTGGGTATGGCTGACACCCAGCGAGTCGTAGACGGTGATGCCGCCGGTGGAGTGGTTGTAGGTATTGGAGTCGGCCGGATCAAATGTGGCCACGGTCGGCTGCGGGGCATTGCCGGGCAGGGTGAAGGCCATGTTGACCAAGGTGCTCTGCTTGGGCGGACTATCGGTGGTGAGCAGCTGCAGGTCGGTCAGCTGGCCATCGAAGCGCGTGCCGTCGGCACTGGGAGCAAACACCTGCAGGCGCGCACCTTGCGGGTTCACCACATAGCCATTGTTGTCGGTCTGGAAATTGCCGGCGCGCGAATACACACGTGCGCCGTTCATGTTCATGGTGAAGAAACCTTCGCCGGCCACGGCCAGGTCCAGGCTGCGCCCGGTCTGGTTGATATTGCCCTGGGAGAACTGCTGCGCCACGTTGCTCAGTCGCACGCCGGAACCGATGGCGTTGCGCGACAGCCCATAACTGGTGGCATTGAACAGATCGGCAAACTCGGCGCGTGACTCCTTGAAGCCGGTGGTGTTGACGTTGGCGATATTGTTGGCGGTGACATTCAGGTCCGCGTTGGCCGCGTTGATGCCCGACAGGGAAACGTTGAAACCCATGGCGATACTCCTGGGAAATCGAAGAGGGGGCTCAGCTGACGCGGAGCACGTAGTCGAGCGGGGCAGTGCCCAGCCCCTTGAGGTTCAGGTACAGGCCGTCGGAACCGACCGTCACGCTTTCCACTGCTGCCTGCACATAGGTGTTGAGCTTGCTCTGCGCGCCTGCGCTGTCGGTATGGCTTGCGGTGATCGTGTAGCTGCCGGCCGGCATGCGCTTGCCATCGGCGTTGGTGCCATCCCACTGGAAGGCGACCTCGCCGGCGGCGTTGGCGGGCACGGTCAATTGATTGACCTTCAGGCCATTGGCATCGGTGATATCGACGGTTACCGAACCGGCCGACGGCGCGGCTACCGTGCCACTGGCGCCGCCCTCGGCCTCGAGTGCGACCTTGGTTGAAGGCACCATCACCTCATGGCCCACCAACGCTGCGCCGCGCAGCACCTGGTCACTGGCCATCGATTGCTGGAAGCCCTTCACCGAGGTGTTCAGGTCGGTGATGCCCTGCACGGTGGACAGCTGCGCCATCTGCGCAACCATCTGGCTGTTGTCCATCGGCTTGGTGGGGTCCTGGTGCTGCAGCTGGGTAGTCATCAGCTTCAGGAAATCCGCCTGGTCGAGCGTGCTTTTGTTCTTGGTGGTGGCTGTTTTGTTTGGTGCGGTAAGCCCGAGCGAGCTGTAAAGATCGGAGTTGACGCTGGTGCTCATGTCGGCAGGTTCCTGGGGGAGGGGGCTCAGCGGCCCATCGTCAGTGTGGCCAAGGCAAGTTCCTTGGCGGTGCTGAGCATTTCCACGCCGGCCTGGTAGTTGCGCGAGGTGGAGATGAGGTTGACCATCTGCGCGACCGGATCGACGTCGGGCGAGTACACGTAGCCCTCGCCATCGGCCAGTGGATGATTGGGTTGGTAGCGCTTGATCGGCGCCGCGTCGCTCTGTGCGATTTCCTTGACCTGCACGCCGGTGAGGTTGGGATCGTTGCGGCTGGTGACTGCCTGGAAAACAGGCTCCAGCGGCTTGTACACCGCCTGTGGCGAGCCGGCGATCGAGTCGGCATTGGACAGGTTGGAGGCGATGGTGCTCATGCGCACCGACTGCGCCTGCAAGGCGGAGCCGGCAATATCAAAGATGGGCAGGTTGCTCATGGCGCGCTTCCTTATTGGCCAGTGATGGCGGTAAGCATGGTCTTCACCTTGGACTCGACGAAGCTCAGCGAGGCGCGATATTCCAGCGCGGCGCGGCCGTAGGCGGCACGCTCGGTATCCGGATCAACGGTGTTGCCGTCCAGGCTGGGCTGCACGCCTTCGCGCAGGATCTGGAACGGGTTGAGTCCACCGGTGCCGCCAATGGCGTAGTGCTGCTCGGCGGTGGTGTTCAACAAGCCGTTGCCGCTGCTTGCGCCCTGGGCATTGCGCAGGGCAGCGTCGAAATCGAGATCGCGGGCCTTGTAGCCGGGCGTGTCGGCATTGCTCAGGTTGCTGGCGATCAGCTTCATGCGCTGTTCGCGCAAAGGCATCGCCTGGGCGTGGATGCCGAGATAGTTGGAAATCAGGTTGGCCATGTGGAACCTCCCACGGAACGTTGCCGGGGAAGCTGCAAAACCTGTGCCAAAGGACATGCGATGCCGCGCCATGCCTGGCGGGGGCGTTACCGGCAAAGCCGCAGGAGCGGCGCAAGCCGCGAAGTCGTTGCTGCGGCAGCGCGCAAAGAGCTACCCCTCCCCAGCCCTCCTTTTGGCTATGCCAAAGAGAGGGGGGGCGGTAGTGGGGGGCGCCGGGGGGGCGGGGGGGGGGCGGGGGGGCGGGGGGGGCGGGGGGGGGGGGGGGCGGCCCGGGGGCGCCGGGGGGGGGGGGGGGGGGCGGGGGGCG